>DAOLDG010000043.1:0-6430 GCA_035327465.1 Candidatus Doudnaibacteriota bacterium | reverse complement strand
ACTATAAAGACACGCAAACTTTGCGCCGCTTTATGTCGCCTCACGCTAAAATTCTGTCCCGCAATCGGACTGGCTCGTGCCCAAAACACCAACGCATGATTACTACTTCCCTCAAGCGCGCGCGCCACATGGCTTTACTGCCATTCGTAGCGGCATAAATAACTAAGGTACCCCTTTTCCCGCCGTCCGCTTGGGAGGGGGTTGGCTAGCGCGCGAGCCCGCCTCTGGCGGGCGAGACAAAGCGCCCCGACAAAGCGGACGGCTAATTTGCAATTAAAATATACTTAAATTGATCCCGGCTAGCCCTCCCCGACATCTTCACAGAAGATGTTGGATTGTAGCTGCCAGAATGACATATTGATATGGATTTAAACGATGTAAAATTAGGCGCAATTGTTTTGATGAATGGCGAGCCCTTTCAGGTCATTTGGTCGAACCGCATGCGCACTGCCCAGCGCAAACCAGTGATGCAAGCCAAACTCCGCAATGTTATCACTGGCAAAGTTTTGGAGTACAGCTTTAAGTTCGGCGAAAAAGTTGAAGGCGCAGACGTAACTCGCGAAAACGCCAACTTCCTTTACGCAGACGACCAAGGCACGCACTTCATGAATAACGAAACTTTCGAGACCATCGATTTCGCCAAAGAAATCACGGCGGAGCAAGAACCGTTCCTCACCGAAGGTCTCAAAGTAATTATTTTACGCTTCAACGGTAAACCAGTATCAATTGAGTTGCCCATCAAAGTAGAACTAAAAGTGGTCGAAGCACCGCCCGGCATCACCGGCAACAGTGGCGGCAACGTCACTAAACCAGTTAAACTAGAAACTGGACTTTCTGTACAAGCGCCGATGTTCATCAAAGAAGGTGATGTCGTGCGCGTCGACACCCGCGAAGGCGCCTATGTCGAACGTGTTAATAGCTAAAAAGAAAAAACTCCCTAGGGAGTTTTTTTAAGTTTATTCAAGTACCTAAGATAATTAAAATGAAAAACTTGGTATCAAACTTAAAGGAATCCAAGACCCAGGAGCAAAGTGAAACTTGCTAAAACGGGTTTTCTCAAATATATGCGATACAATTTCTAAATCATTAAGAAGTATTCGTGCATCATGTTGAATAACTGGGTCCTTATATTTACAATAGCCACTACTAACTGATAAATTTGATCGCCAATACATTCTGCCTTCCTGTGGCGGGTAAAACGAAAGTCGTCGAGAATATTTACTGCCAACATTCTTTCTAATTTCAATTTCATCATCTTGATGATGGACATCATAGCCTAGTGAACGTGCCCGTTCAGCTAAAGTAGCTATTTTGTCTGAAGAAAAGGAATCCGACAATCGAGTATTCACCCCTGCTTTCCCAGAACAATTAACAATCCCAGGTAGATCGAAAAAGAGAGATAGCACTAAAACTACTGTGGTTATCACACCTACAATTGAAACAATAATATACGTTTTTTTCATACCTTTTATTTCAACTTATTCAAGTAATCACTCACGGCCATGGCGGCTTTGGCGCCTACTCCCGCAGCAATGATAATCTGCTCGCCCCAGGCATCGTTAATGTCGCCGGCCGCGAATAAGCCGGGCACGTTAGTCATTAAGTTATTGTCGACTTTAATTTCGCCCTGTTCGTTCTTGTCGGTGAGCTGATCAAAAGCATGGCTCGGCTCGTAACCTACTTCCACGAACACCCCATCTACCACCAAAGTCTCTTTAGGCTTGCCGAATGCTTCTATCTCGAGTCCAGTCACGGTTTGCTCGCCCAAAATTGAAATCGCTTTAGTATTGTTCAAAATTTTCACATTGGGCAAATGTTCGATTTTTTCTTTAATAACCACCTCACCCGTGAGCAACTGGTTAATATTTACCACATACACCTGCACCGCAGTTTTCGCTAAAGCCAATACTGCGTCCATGGCCGAATTCCCGCCGCCAATCACAGCCACACGCTTGCCTTTATACAATGGCGCGTCGCAAGTCGCGCAAGTGGCCACGCCATGCCCAAAAAATTCGCTTTCCCCTGGAATCCCCAAATGCTTTGGAGTTTTTCCAGAAGCGATAATTACAGTTTTCGCGAAGTACTGATTGCCAGAAGTATCTTCTACTATAAAACTGGTAATATTTCGTTCCAGACTTATTACTTCTACTCCCAGCTTCACTTCTAAACTCTCTTTTAAACTCGCTAAGTGTTCTTGAAACTTCAAAGTTAAATCTGCGCCGGTAATCATCGAAAAGCCGGTGTAGTTTTCTACATCACTACTCCACACCATCTGACCACCTGCGTCTTTAGACAACACCAAAGTGTTTAATTTTTTGCGAGCTGTGTAAATTGCAGAGGTCATTCCCGCTGGACCAGCCCCAATAATAATTACATCGTACATAGCTTGTAATACAATTTCGCACGCACCGTAGTACCACGATGCAGTTGAAATAAAAAATTTATAACTAAATGCTCATACCCATCAACTATTCAGATAATTTTTCTAATACGAAGTTAATTCACTAAACATACCTCTATTTTACCACGATTTAATTATTCATGGGAAAATGGTATAATATAAAAAATTACTGAATGTTAAAAAAATCTCACATTTTTTCGTTTTGGGGGGCAAGCATGACAGCAACCTTGCTTATCGTTGGGGCTGTTTTTTATTACAACCAAAACCTCGACGCACGAACCGCAATAGTGGTGGCAGAAGCCAATGATCGCAAGCAAAAAATGAATATCCCGAATGAAGCCAAGGCAATTGATGTTAGTCGAAAAATTATGGCCCAGCTCTATAATAATCCAGCCTTAGCATCTGGGTCTATTTTAGGAGAGATCACTCCAGTCCCCCTCAAGCAAGAAGAGATTGCCGATATTACTACTCCAACCGTAGTTCGAATTTTCAATCAATCCAACGGTACAGTCACTATTCCAGAATTCAACGTTGATTTAGTTAATTTTAAGCTCGTGCCAAACAGTACTAATTACACTGGACAAGTAGAAACGGGAAATACTGGTACTGGATTTTTTGTAGATAGCGCTGGACATATTCTTACAAATGCTCACGTAGTTGATAAAAATATTATTCTCGAAAAATTTACCGACCAAGCGCTCGAATATTACCTAGACACGATTCTTACGCAATTGATGTCGTTAAACCAACAAGAAGCAGAAGTCATTCGCCAACGCATTTTAGATACTTACAGTTCTGATATCGACAAAGCTGCCATATTGTTTGCTTACGATTTACTGGAAACTATTATGGAGTACATCCAAGAAAAATCTATCGTTAACGCCAAGCAAGTAATCACGGTTCTTGATCCTGGACAAACTGGAATTAGTATTAACAATCGGGAAGATTTAGTTAAGCTGGCCAATCAAAGCATTCCAGCCAATTTAATTGCAACCAATCTCGATTACGAAAGCAGTGGTAAAGATGTAGCAATCATCAAAATTCAACATCCTGCTACACCATTCTTATCACTCAACACCACCTCCAAAGGTTCGGCTGGGCAACAAATCTATATTATTGGTTTCCCGCAAAGTGCCGAACTAAGCTCGGCCGATTTGCTAAGTAAAAGCATGACGCAAGGCACAATTAGTTCGGTGCGTAATTTTGAAGGCATCGAAGTATACCAAACTGATGCCAAAATTAATCAAGGTTCTAGCGGGAGCCCAATGATTAATGATAAAGGTGAAGTAATCGGAATTGTATCGTTCTTAACAATTGGTGGTATTGGGGATGGTTTTGGATTTGCCGTGCCAATCGAACATGGTAATGATTTAATGGTTGCTAACGGCATTAGACCAAGCGCCAATCCTTATATGGAAAGTTTCAAACAAGGTGTGACATTAGCGCAAAACAATCTCTGTCGAAAAGCCAATGAACAATTTGAGTTAAGCCGCAGTCTTAATCAAACTTTTAATAATCCTAGCTTGCAAAAATATATCGACCGCTGTGACGAAATGATCGCTGCTGGCACTTCTAAAGATGGGTTTACCTATCAAGCTATGGAAAAAATTAAAACGGTGCCAGTCTATCTCTGGCTTGGCTTGTTAGCACTAATTGGTATAAGTATTGGAGCAATAATCTTATTAATATTCTCGCGGAAATCAGCCGCTCTCCCTCAACTCCAGTCTGTATAAATCATCCCAAAGGAGGTCATCTATGCTAATTGCTCAATCGAATCTGGCTACGCTCGGCAAAATTTCAGTAGATATTTCCTTTCAACCCTCTAATTTGATTCTCGATTTAAATAGCCAGGGCCAACTCTATGGAGCCACCTACACTAACCTCAATTACACCCTGCGTATTGATTTTTTGGAAGGCAACCATGAAATCTGGCAAATTCACCAGCATAACAAGCTAACCACCTACTCTGTGTGGTGTGGCTATCCCTACCAAAAGCAGTATGGCGATATCAAAAACGCTATTTTGCAAGAAGATCAGCCGCGGCTCATGCACAGCATGGGAGTAATTAAGGAAGTAATTCTGCAAACTCAAACCGACATCTATTAATGTCGGTTTTTAGATTATTTCATCTACGCTAAAATTCTTTGCGCGGCGACAATATAAGCTGCTGTGCGCATTGTACACTTGTACTTCTCTTGAGCTTCTCGAACCGCCCTGAAAGCGGCGACCATATGTTCGTCTAATTTTTTTAAGACGTCTACTTTGTCCCACTTCTCGTTGTGCATATTCTGATACCACTCAAAATAACTGACGCACACTCCACCACTATTAGCCAAAATATCTGGGACGACTATGATATTATTGCGCGCAAATATCTCATCTGCTTCTGGAGTAGTCGGTCCATTAGCCATTTCCAAAATAAATTTCGCTTTTACTTTACTGGCGTTATCGATTGTGAGAACATTTTCCAGTGCCGCAGGTACAAGCACATCGACATCCAACTCTAATAGTTCTTCGTTGGTGATGTTTTTAGTGTTAGCTAAACCCGTCAATGCCCCTGTGCTTTTCTTATGAGCTTCGGCTGCTGCGACATCAATTCCAGCCTCGTTATAGACACCGCCTCTACTGTCTGAGAGGGCAACAATTTTGAAACCATGTTGAGTAACATATTCTGACAAATAAGTAGCCACATTGCCAAACCCTTGAATGGCAATAGTCTTTCTCTCTCCTGCAACCAAATCAGCAGCCACCGCTTCTCGCAGTACATAACCGCCGCCAAAACCCGTTGCCTCGGTACGACCTTCACTGCCGCCATCATCAACGGCCTTACCCGTGATCACCCCCGGAACTTGCGTGCCGATAATCTGCTCATACTCATCGCGCATCCAGCCCATAATCGTGCCATTAGTGTTCACATCTGGTGCCGGTACATCCACCTCTGGGCCGAAATTTCGCCACATTTGACGCATGTATCCCCTTGAGAGGCGTTCTAATTCTCCTTCTGAAAGAAGCTTCGGATTAACAACAATTCCACCTTTTCCACCCCCAAAAGGAACATCAACTACAGCATTTTTAAATGTCATCCAAAAGCTCAAGGCGCGAACTTCGTCCAAATTTACATCTTGATGGTAACGGATTCCACCTTTGTACGGACCACGGACATTATTATGCTGACTACGGAATCCTTCAAAGATTCTTTGAGAGCCATCGTCCATCTGAACAGGAATTGAAACTTCAATGTATCGGTCTGGGTGCATGAGTTGTTCGATTTTTGCTGAGTCTAACTTAGCAGTGTCGGCAGCAATCTGTAATTGCTTTTTTGCAGATTCGAATGGGTTGTTCATTTTATATTCCTAAATAATCTTTCTTTTAGCCAATCACTTTGTCAGGGCGCTTTGTCTCGCATCGTTCTCGCCCCGCTAACGCAGGGACTACAACGATGCTCGCGCGCTAGCCAACCCCTTCCAAAGTGATAGGCAGGGATTATAAAACCCTTCGCTTTACAAATTTGGAGGTCCTTCTTAAAGTCGGAGTTCCGGCTAGGGATGAACTAGTTAGGAAGCCTGGGTTTCTAAATATTTTTCTACATCTAACGCCGCTTTGCAGCCTTCGCCGGCCGCGGTGACAGCTTGGCGATAACGATGGTCGTGAACATCGCCGGCCACGAAAACTCCTTCAATGTTAGTTTGGGTAAACTGCTGTGGAATTACATAGCCTTTTGCATCAACTTCGATACCGGCGTCGCTAAAAATCTTCGAAGCCGGCGTATGGCCAATAGCCACGAAATAACCTCCGGCAGCAATATCGCGCTCTTCGCCGGTTTTGTTGTCGCGAATTCTAATACCAGAAAAAGATTCATCACCCAAAATATCCACCACCGTGACATCTGTAATAAATGAAATCTTGGGATGCTCTTGCGCGCGTTTGAGCATTATCTTCGATGCGCGGAACTCATCGCGGCGATGCACAATCGTAACCGATTTGCCGAACTTGGTCAGAAACAACGCTTCTTCCATAGCGCTGTCGCCG
>DAOLDG010000042.1:0-6483 GCA_035327465.1 Candidatus Doudnaibacteriota bacterium | reverse complement strand
CCTTTCAACTAGGAATTCGATCTTCTTATCCATATATACCTCCTAACACAATTTTTCCAGACATATTAAAATACCACTTTTCGTGGTATTTGTCAATAGTTGGTGGAGATGGCGGGAGTTAAACCCGCGTCCAAAACTTGAGCATCGAATCATTATTCACAAGATTAGTCCGTTAAAATACCGACGGCCTCACAACGGACAACTAAGCAGTCGGGCGATATACTTAATTTTGGTTGAAAGATGTATATCAGACCATTCAACTATAGCTCCTAATAAACCAGCTGATCTACGGCCAGAGCGGACAGTAGGGCTGGGCGTTGCCTAAAGGTTAGGCGAACGCAGGTGCAAGTTGCTCACTTTTGAAAGCGGCAACGACCTTGTTCCATGCGTTTACACGTATGATTGCTTGTAAGATTTACGAGCTTGCAAGCTGGCTCGTCTTGCATATAAAACGATGTTAAAGTCCTGTCAAAATCCGGCATCCCCGCACTTCTGAGTGCTCAGTGAGCCCGCTAAGAATACCGAAAAAATAGGTTTTTGTCAACAAAAAACCACCCTGAGAAAAGGGTGGTTGAGAAGTGTTAGCGGCGTTTTTTAGTTGATTTCTTGGTTGTCCTTTTGGCTGACTTTCGTTTGACTGAACCGTTCACTTTCACTTTCCGAGAAACCGATTTAGTAGCTTTCGGAATAACGCGTTTAACGCCTTTAGCAGCTGCTACTACTTCACGGTTGATGATATCCCAGTGGCTCTTAAGTTCGGCAGAGAGTTCGGCTAGTTCTGGGGCACTGGCTTTCTTGAGGCGTTTGTAGTTTTTCGCGACTTGGTCTACAGCTTTATTATAATTGGCTTTGGTAGCGCGACCAGTCTTTTTTAATTCTTTTGCAACTTCGGTTTGCATATCCTTAGCCCACTTGGCTAATTTTTTGCGGTTGCCGGCGTGCTTGCCGGTTAGGAAGTAGGCCGCAGTGGCAGCCGCAGCTACGGCCGCTACACCCGCGCCTACTGCGACAGCTTTGGCGCTGCTGGAAGTGGTATTACGTTTTGGCATTATTTTTTCTTTCTAGTTTGCTTGGGCTTGAGCCCGACAACAAATTTAATAAATGAACCGAGTTTGAAACCTTCGCTTTTGACAGACTTACTTAGTTCGCTTAAATCATCGGTGATGATACCGGCTGCGCGTTTGGCTTGAGTGGCGATATTTTTAATGGCGCGCAAAAAGAAAATAAAGTAGAGTAAGGCAATCACTGTTAGAATTGTGATAAATATTATCGACAATCCAGTTATGAGAAAAAATAAATCAATCATGGTGAAAGTATTCATGTTGGTATTATATCATATTGGGTTAACTGCTTAATTTATATATCGTAACTTATTAATAAACAGCTAATTGCTGTATCTTCTGAATAATTCGTTAAGTACATTAAGATGCTTCTGGCGCAATTCATCATCTCGGCCAATTTCGATAATCTCATCGTTGCGATCTGTGCCGCTGGCCGTCCAGTTGAATGAACCTGTGAAGTAAGATTTATCGGTGACCAAGGTTTTAAGGTGCATGATGGCGCTGTGGTCGTTAAAGACGATTGAGATGCCGGAGGATTGCAATTCTTTTACTACGTTTTGTTGCGGAGCAAGTTGCGTGGATTGTTTGTAATCCATCACACCTTGCACATCTAAACCGCGATATTTTGCGCCAATGAGTGCATCTTGGATATCTTGGCGCGTAAACGTGTAGATGGCAAAATAGACGAATTGTTCAGCGTCGTTAATCTGTTCGATTAGTAGTTCGTTGGCTGCAACTTGTTTATTATAGTAAATCTCAACTTGGCGAGCGTTACGTTCTTGCCAGGCTGGCTGAAGTGCGAGTGAATAATAAAGTTGCGCGCTGGCCGCTATTAGCGCCACAATAATTGTAATATAGATAAGATCACGATTGAGTTTCATATTATTTTAATCCTAATTTTAAACAATAGCGCGCTGCCGGCTTTATAATTTATTATAAAACAACACTGATAAAATTTTGTTTAAGAAAATCTCAAGTTTAAAGGGCCACCCCGTAGAGGACGACCCTTTTAATTTGGTATTATTTATCGGTCTGTATGTTTGCTGGTCTCGCGTTTGGCATCGCGCGTTTTAATGTATTCGCGCTTGTCGGCTTTTTTGCGACCACGTCCTACACCGATTTTAAGTTTTACTAAACTCTTTGGTCCAACAAAAATTTCCAACGGCACAATTACAACACCTTTTTCTTTGCCAAGCAATTGATTTAACTCTTTTTTATTTAGTAAGATTTGCCTATCTTTAGTAGGGTCGTAGTCCTCGGTGGGGGCGTACTTGTACGGCCCGATGTGGGCGTTTACAAGAGTGGCGCCTTGGGTAGAGATTTTTACATAGCTTCCAGTTAGCGACACGTTGCCGGTTTTGGCCGACTTAACTTCGCGCCCTTCCAATACTAAACCCGCATCAAAGGTGTCGGTGATGTCGTAATCAAATTTGGCTCGTTTGTTGAACGCTAAGGTTTTCATATCAATATTTTACCTGTTTGGGGCGAATAAAAAAAGCTAGCCAAAACTAGCTATATCTAAAATTTTTGTAGCCAAGATTTGTCGAAAAATTTCATTCCTTCGGAATATTCGAGAACTTTATCGTCTTGGCAATCGACCAATATCACTTTAGGATTATCGTAGAGACTATAATCTACATCGATAACCTGGAATGGCCCTGGTCCAAATTGGTTTGCAAGATACTCAATCCAACTACTAACACCTTTGGAACGCCAGGTCACTAGCGTGCCTATTGGAAAATTGTAAGGTTTATTGAGGTTCATTTCATCCTCCCAGTGAAAGTTTTTGGTAGAGTTTAACTGGCTTATTATAAAGGAAAACCATAATTTTGTCAACGTGCAGTCGAGTAGATTTGTGTTATAATTAATCCCATGAAAGCTTATATTTCTGAACTTATTAATGAGGCAATCGGACAGATTTCTTCCCAGGAAGCAGTGAGAGTATTAGGTACAAGCGTGTTTGATGTTAGTTACCCAAAACATGGCTTCGGTGATTATGCTACAAATGTTGCCATGGTTTTGTTTAAGAAATTTAATGATGCGCCAGCGAAGAATCCTACCGAGTTTGCTCGATTATTAGCCGACCATCTGATAAAACTCGACCGTAAAGATACTTTTACTAAAATCGAAGCCCAAGGTGGGTTTATCAACTTTTGGTTATCGAAGCAACATCTCGTAGCAAATTTACAAACTATTTTGGATGCAAAAGAGCAGTTTGGTTGTAGCGAACAAGGCGCTAATCAAAAAGTTCTTGTAGAGTATTTTCAACCGAATATTGCCAAACCGCTGCACTTAGGGCATTTACGGACAGCAATAATTGGCGACAGCTTGTTTCGAATTTTACAATTTAGTGGATTTAATGTCGAGAGTGATACACATCTCGGCGACTGGGGTACGCAATTTGGACTTTTGCTTTTAGCTTATAAAAAATGGGGAGACCAGGCAGTTGTAGAGGCAGACCCCATTGCCGAACTGAACAAACTTTACGTGAAAATTAATTCTGAAATAGAAGCCGATGAAACCCTGCGCGAACAAGGCAAGGCCGAATTTGTGAAATTAGAACAAGGTGATTCGGAAAACATCGAACTTTGGAAGCAGTTTAAAAACTGGAGTTGGCAAGAGTTTAGTATCATCTACGATGAATTAGGAGTGCGTAAAGCCGACCATGATTGGCCGGAAAGTTTTTATGCCGACAAGATGCCGGCTGTGTTGGAGGAGCTGAAGACCAAAGGTTTATTAGTCGATTCACAAGGCGCCCAAATCGTTAATTTAGAAGAACATAATCTAGGCGTTGCAGTGGTAGTAAAAAGTGACGGAGGTACCACTTATTTACTTCGTGATCTAGCGACTTTTATTTATCGTAAGCAGCAAGGTTTTGAAAAACAGCTTTACATAGTTGACAATCGTCAGTCGCATACTTTGGCTCAAACTTTTAAAATTCTGGAGTTACTCGGCATAATTACTTCGCCTAGCGAGGCTATTCATATTGCTTATGGCGTACTAAGTTTACCGGAGGGACAGATGAGTACTCGCAAGGGAACTATGGTTGGTGCCAAAGAATTAATACGAAAAGCTCAAGAAAAAGCATTAGAAATTATCAATGAAAAGAACCCAGGGTTAGAGGATAAAGACGTTGTTTCTAAACAAGTCATGCAAGCGGCACTAAAATATTTCGATCTTTCCCACAATTATAAAAGTGATATTGTGTTCACTTGGGACAAAGCGTTGTCGTTTGAAGGCAATACCGGCCCGTATTTACAGTACACTCACGCGCGTATAAATGGAATCTTGCGTAAATACCACCACTCTGGCGACTTCGTCACCACCTCTCCTCGCGAGCAAGGAGAGGAAGGGGTAGAATTAATAGATTCAGAGTTAATGCTACTGCGTAAGTTGCAAAAGTTTCCGGAGATTATTACCCAAACAGCAGAAAACTACTCACCAAACATTATTAGCAATTATTTATTCGAACTTTCTCAGATTTTCAATACATTTTATGAAGCCGTACCAATTATCAAAGAAACAGATGCCGCGAAACAGAGTTTGCGAATTAAAATGATTACTGCAACTGCACAAGTCTTAAATAATGGCTTATCATTATTGGGCATCAAAGCGCCAGAAGAAATGTAAACAGCACTCCTTTGCCTGTTTGCCTTAATATAAAGCATATGACAGAACAAACTAACAAACCACTATCAAACACTCCAAATTTTAGTGAACAAGAATTAGAAGTCTTAAAGTTTTGGAATGAGCAAAATGTTTTTGAAAAAAGTTTAGAACAAACTAAAGACTCTAAGCCTTTCGTTTTTTATGATGGACCACCATTTGCAACAGGGGTTCCTCACTTTGGACACCTTTTAATTTCGGCAGTGAAAGACGCATTTGGTCGTTATCAAACAATGAAAGGTAATTCTGTTCGCCGTGTTTGGGGGTGGGATTGTCATGGTTTGCCAATCGAAAACATTGTCGAAGCCAAGCTTGGAATTTCTGGCAAAAAACAAATCGAAGAAATTGGTGTTGAAAAATTTAACGCAGCTTGCCGTGAGAATGTTCTTACATACGTGGATGATTGGGGTCGGACTATTGAACGATTAGCGCGTTGGGTAAATTTTGAAGATTCTTACAAAACCATGGACACTACATACATGGAAAGTGTGTGGTGGGGAGTTAAGCAAGTTTGGGATAAAGACTTAATTTACCCAGACCACAAAGTATTGCTTTATTGTAGTCGCTGCGAAACGCCGCTATCAAACTTCGAAGTGGCGATGGATAATAGTTACAAAGATGTCACCGAAGCATCAGTGTTTGTGAAATTTAAACTACAAAGCGGCCAGCGAATTTTAGATTTCATGACTAATGAGAAAACATTTGCCTTGGCATGGACCACAACTCCATGGACACTGCCAGGTAATACAGCTTTAAATATCGGTCCGGAAATTACTTATGTAATTGTAGAACAGAATGGCGAAAACTATATTTTGGCTAAGGATAGATTAGAAATTTTAGAAGGCGAGTACGAAGTTAAAACAGAAATTAGCGCACGTTCTCTAGAAGGATTAACTTACGAACCACTTTATCCAGGAGTAATTTCGGATGAATCTGGCACCGCTCACAAGATATATATAGAGCAGTTTGTAACTACAGAAGACGGAACAGGAATTGTTCATAATGCGGCGATGTATGGAGAGGAAGATTTTGCGGCTGCCAAAGCGCGTAATTTGCCGCGTCAGCACATGCTTGATGCTAAAGGTGAATACCTGCCTTCTGCGCCAGAAAATTTGCGCGGTGTGTTCTTTAAAGATGCCGATAAGATTGTCCTCGAAGAATTAACAGGGAAAAGTTTAGTTTATAAAACTTTAAATTACACTCATAGCTATCCACATTGCTGGCGTTGTGGTACACCATTATATTATTCTGCGCTCCCAGCTTGGTTCATCAACATTCAAAAAGTGAAAACACGAATGCTCGAGCTCAATGAAGGAATTAATTGGTATCCCGATCATCTTAAGCATGGTCGGTTTGCAAAAGGTATCGAAAATGCGCCAGACTGGAACATTTCCCGCAATCGTTATTGGGCAACCCCATTGCCGTTTTGGCTGTGCGAAAGTGAAAATTGTGACAATAAAGTTTGTATTGGTTCTATTGAAGAATTAAAAACTAAAGCTACTAACTTCGATGAAGTTTACCCGAATTATGACTCCGCAAACTTAAATGCAATGGATTTACATAGGCCATTCATCGATAGGGTTAAGTTGCCATGCGAAAAGTGCAGTGGTGTTATGGCGCGCGTTCCTGAAGTAATCGATTGTTGGGTGGAGTCGGCCAGTATGCCGTTTGCCGAACTGCACGCTCCATTCGAAAATCAAGACTTGTTAGCGCAACGCTTACCAGCCGATTTTGTATCAGAATATATTCCTCAAAC
>DAOLDG010000041.1:0-6807 GCA_035327465.1 Candidatus Doudnaibacteriota bacterium | reverse complement strand
GTAACAATAAACTTAGCTTGCCCTGCCACTAGGTTAGTACCCTTGAACACCATATTGCGCTGATCAGCCGGATTCAGCGATGGCAAGCCATCCTGACTCGTAATTGGTTCAATAATTTTTGCAATCGGGTTAGACTCGCCAGTCAATGAAGCTTCATCTACCATAGCGCCAGTTACTTCGAGCAAGCGTCCGTCCGCAGGAATTCGATCGCCTTCATGCAAAAACACAATATCACCTGGCACCAAGTCTTTATCTAAAATAATCTCTTCGGCACCGTTACGGATAACCAAAGCCTTAGTTTGAATAAAGTTTTTTAATGCCGCCAAAGTATTATTGGCTCGGCCTTCCTGAAACGTACCAATGATGGCATTGAATACCAGAACAATCGAAATCACAATACTATCGGCTACATCACCCATGATCAACACCACAACACTGACGATTAACAAAATATAGACAAGAGGACTTTTAAACTGATTAAAAAATACCGACCATAAGGACGGCGTTGGTACCTCGGGCAAAGCATTCGGGCCATGCTTTTTCAATCGCAAAGCAGCCTCTGGCGTAGAGAGGCCGTCGGTAGTGGTGCCCTGAAAAGTTAGCACTTCTTCAATTGTTTTTTGGTACCAATTTTGTTTCATCGAAAAACTTTATACCGAGATTACCTCATAAACACAATATACCATACAAATAAAAACAAAGTTCCCCACCAACCCAAGAACGAAATACCAAAACTTAACGCGATTTTATTGCGCATGCTAATCGATAAGGGTCGATCTATCTGCCCATTGTTTTCTTGCTGAAGTAGCCGCGGACTAACATAAAAAGTGAGAAACAAGCCGTTAATAATTAAAACCCCAACGAGCATGGCTTGGTAGAGCGCCACACCAGTCAACCAACTCTCCCAATAAGTAATAACAGCCCCGATTAACAGCAATAGTAAGCCCAGCCAAATCAATGGCTTGGTAACTTTGTGTGCTCGAATTGTACTCTCGGTCCAATAAGCCGAATGACGACCTAAAAATCCATGTACATCTATTACCGTCACTGCCCCAAGGCCAATCACTAACCCGGCTAAGAATAAAAATAATCCTATAATCTCTAACCAAGGGATAGCTGTGTGCTCGAAGATACCTAGTTTAATTTTCGCGACTGTACCCAGTAAACCAATCTTGCTTGCATTCGAAAAATCTTCTGCTGTACCAACTCCTAAAGAATAATCTCCAATTTGCGACTGTGGCTCGACTACACCTAAGAAATAATTCTGCTTTGCTTCTACTGGCAGATCGATAACCGAACTGCGCCAATAACGTTCGGTACTATAAGGTTCATAAAATAACCCATCACTTTTAGTGTTGTGTAGTTTGGCAACTAAATACCCGTCTGGCAATTCTAGATTAAGCGTGCTGGCATCGATTGCCAGTTCTTCGGGAATCTCTCTGGCCACAATGAGCAACTCTGGATTAAAGTTTAGATTACGTGGCCGTATGGGTACTAAAATTTCTAACCGCACTTCCCCGCTCTGCTCTGGTACAAACACATACCAATCTATTTCCCCAAGAGTCGATAACTGGCCATAAATAGCTTGAGATGCCTGGGTAGGATCAGGAATTTGAATCGATTCAATAAAAAGGCCAGAATTATTCCAATCTGCATCACGGTATGGCTCCAAAAACGGCTGATGAGCCATAACCAAACTTGGAGCAATAACTAATGTTGCCACAAATGCAACTATCGTCGATTTAAAACCCATAACTGTTTCGTTAATTTAGTAGCAATAGCCACCCAAATAATATATGGCAAGAAAAACAGAGCTGCAATTCTCGATTGCGTAAAAATAATGATAGTCGCCAAAACCGTGGTGGCATTCATCATTATCATGTAACGGTAAGCTTTGGCAATATTTTGCTGAACAAAGAAAATTTTATTCCATTCGGAATTCATATACGCGTTAACAAGCAATATACCACCAACCACATAATGCATCGTACCAAATACTGGCACGTTCCAATACCACAACACTGCGAAACCAGTGAGTAGATAAATAAAAATCCAAATCTCACGAATTAATGTGCCGCTAGGTGTCCAGTTCGGTTTCTTTAAACCAGCATACCACGGACGCAATCCCTGCCTGGTAAATCGCACACCTCGCACTGCAACTAAGGCAACGATTAAGGGAATGACAATGTAATTAATCTCCATACGATTGATAATTAATTTCTTCAAAAAATTGAATTTTCAGCGACTCACACCATTGCTTAACCATAGCATAGTAAGGACCACCGAACTTTAAAAAGCCATCGTGTACCGGAATTACCACCTTAGGCTTTACCGCGGCGACAAAATCTAAGGTTTCAGATATTTTAGACCACGGCGCCACAATCGGCAAGAGTAAAATTTCCACTGGCTGAGGCAACACCGTAAGGCTATCGCCTGGGTACCAAACTTTGTGGGCCAACAAATAGCCGGTATTAGTAATTGCTGGCATGCTCGGATGAATCAATGCATGGTCTTTACCAAACGCTTCTACTGCCAGATTACCAATTTGAGTGTTTTGACCTTGCTCTAAAATTTCAAGATTGAAATTAAGATTGTCAATCTGGCTAGCCACTTCAGTATTGCAAATAATTTTTACATCTGGGTTAGCTTGTGCTAACAAACTTAAATTATCAATATTTAGATGATCAAAATGTTTATGGGTGATAATGATTGCATCCGCGCGCGGTAACTCTTCCGGTAGTTCGGCGTAGGCTCCCGGATCAAACAACACGGCGGTACCATGCTCTTCGACTAATACGCAAGAATGTGCATACTTAGTAATTTTCATTTAAAACTTTCCAGCAACTTGCCCGACGACTATACCGACGAGAATCGCCAATCCGCCCATTATTAAGGTAAATAACCCATCTTTCCAAACTTTTGCACGGAACATTTTTGCATTCACTGCCCCAAGAATGAATAGAGCGAGTAACGTTAATACCACTGAAAGGATAACCGAAGTGTTTCCAGTTGAATAAAAGTAAGGAGCGAGCGGAATGAATCCGGCTATTACGTAAGAAAAAAACATTATTATACTGCCGCGCACCGGATTATTTAGCGAGGTAGTTGCTTTAGCTTGATACTCTTCCACCGAGCGTTCCGAGATAAGACTTCCTACCGCCATCGAAAAAGCTTCTACAAAAATCAAAACTAAGCCAGTGATAATAATACTTCTCTGGTCTACACCTGCAACGGCGATACCGGCGAGTAGTCCCACCGTGGAAACCAAACTGTCCTCTACTCCAAAGGTAAAGTTGCGGACAAATAAAGTGCGGTCTTTGTTACGCATATTAACGATTATCTCCTTGGCTCTTGATTACACCTCGGTCTTTTCTATCACGCAGTTTATCGACATTGGCTTGAGCCACTTCAGAAAATGTAAACCCTAATTCACCAGACAACTGACTTAAATACCATAATACATCACCGATTTCTTTTTTTAATTCTTGCTTCATCTCATCTGTTAACCGCCCGTCATTATTACGTAAGATTTTTTTTAATTTTTCGGCGATCTCACCAGCTTCTCCGGTAACACCCAAACCAAGATAATACAAAGCATTAATTCCTGGATCGTAAACAGCAGTCTTTTGCGAAGCTTCCTGATACTCGTTAAATGTCATAAGCAAAATATTAATTATCTTCATTATACCATTATTAAAACCGCCTAAAAGCGGTTTCTGTTAATTAATGAGGGTAGGTCTAAACTTTGCCAATGACAAATAGTCAACTGGTCGGGACGCCGAGAATCGAACTCGGTCTACACCCACCCCATGGGCGCGTACTACCGGTATACTACGTCCCGCAAAGGGTTAACATTTTCCCTGGCAGATAACAGCAGCTCATGGCAAGTAACGAGCCGCAACAATGATTACACCACTAAATAATTATCGTTATCACCAGATTTTTGCTCTGCGATTTTATTTAGAATCTCGTCTAAATCGTCGTCGCTGAAAAATTCTATCATAATTTTACCACCGCGACCCTGACGCTGAATTTTTACTTGCGTACCAAGCTTGCCCCGTAACTCTGTTTCTATGGCCATAAGTTTTGGATCTGGCATAGCTGCATCCATCTTGCGCCTCTGTACAAACTCGCGGACGCGCGACTCTACTTGGCGCACGTTCAAACCTTGCTCTAAAACTTGCTTATACATAAGAAGTTGTTTTTCGATATCCGGCAAACTCAACATCGCACGGCCATGCCCTTCGGTAATTTTGCCTTCAATAATCGCGCGTTGAATCTCGGCTGGTAAATTAAGCAGTCGCAACGTATTTGCTACACTTGGTCGCGACTTCCCAACTTTTTGCGCAACCTGTTCTTGAGTGAGGCTAAATTTTTCTATAAGTCTTTGATATGCCTGCGCTTCTTCAATTGCATTCAGTTCTTGACGTTGGATATTTTCGATTAAGGCAACTTCAAGTTTGGTTTGGTCTTGTAAGGTTTTCTTTACAATGGCTGGTACGGTACGGAGCCCTGCTAATTGCGAGGCGCGGAAGCGACGCTCCCCCACCACCAATTCATAACCAACTGGAGTTTGGGTAACAACAATCGGCTGAATGACACCATGCTCTTTAATCGAACTTGCCAACTCTTGCAATGCTTCTTGATTAAAAACTTTTCGTGGCTGATACGGATTCGGTACAACCTTGACGACTTCAATTTCTTGAATACTGCTGTCGGAATAAGATACTTTTTCGGAATGTTCTTCATCCACCATCACTGATGGAGTAGAGACTTCTGATTTAAAGGTTGTCTCGGGAAGAGAAACAACACCAGAATCTTGCTCTGGTGGAGTTGGTTCAGAAATATTAGGATTGATGTTGTATTGGTTCATAAGAACTATATGTTTTCCTAAATTTAGGAGTTGGTCACCTCTCGCTATGCTCAATTCGCCTTTAGCTCATTTCGCATAACGCTGCGGCGACCCCCGCCGCTACTTGATGCTCCAAATAGTCGCATCACGTTCTGCCTTACGGTAGACCGCTCTTTTTCAACTCCCTCAATATCTTACCAGCCTTCACTTGTCTTGCCTTCGGCAAATCAAGTGAAGGCTGGTGCCGATGGTGGGAGTTGAACCCACACACCCGAAGGTACACGATTTTGAGTCGTGCGCGTCTGCCAGTTCCGCCACATCGGCATATCTATAACTTCCTAATTTTAACAGAACTAATGGAGTTTGAAAACAACTTACCGAATCAGGTAAGCCGATAAAACCCCTACAATTAAGCCTAGAATCCCACCGAAAAAAATGTCTCTTGGGTAGTGATAACCTAATATTATCCGGCCACTTGCTGTGATAGCAGTCACAATCAAAAATGGAACTGCCCAAATCGAAAGAGAGTAGAGTAATACACCAGCCACTGCGGCTAAAGAAAACACATGACGAGAAGGAAAAGAATTGTGCTTTTTGGTAGGCCGTGAAAGCATAACCGACGAGATGGGTGTAAACCCAAACTCTTGATAAGGCCTGGGCGTTGGCCAAAAAAACGTAAGGAAAGGCGCGATGATAAATCGAGAAACCAAAAAAGCTAAGATTATCTCGATTAGCAACAAATTTCTTTCTGGATTATTAAACACGTACCATCCAAATGGCGAAAGAGTAATCCAAGAGTAATTACTACAGAACTGCCAAAACCTTCGAAACTTCCATGAACTATCTAACCTGCTCTGCCAGTTTAAGTATTGTTCCTTGTTTACGATCATCTGCTTAAGTATACAGCCAGCACTAAGGCGGCGAGCGCTAATCGATACCAAGCGAATATACTAAACGAACGAGTTGCCACATAGCGAAGCAAGAAATGAATCGCGATGAAACCAAACACAAAAGCAGAAACAAACCCAATAAACACCACCCATAAGTTCGGCTCATTAAATATCGCTGGTAATTCCAATAATCCTGCTCCTAAAATAATTGGCGCGCTTAACAAAAAACTAAAACGCGCAGCCTGATCTCTAGTTAAACCGATACCTAGCGCAGCCATAATAGTCGAACCACTTCGAGAGACACCAGGTATAATCGAAATAGCTTGGGCTAACCCTATTACTAACGCATTTTTCCAAGTTAGTTCGGTAAGCTGTTTTAACTTACTTCCCCATCTTTCGACAGCGAAAATTATTAGCGCACCCAAAGTAAGAGTAACTATTACAGTAATAGGGCTTCTTAGAATAGTTGCTACTTGCACTTCGAACAGCTTGCCGGCAATCATAGCAGGCAGGGTTGCCACAATAATTAACCAAGCGAGTCTCTGATTAAAATCTGTAATCAAATTTCGCTTAGTAGGTAGTAACGAAAAAATAAAGCCCTTAGCGATATTTATAAGTTCCTTTCGGAAATAAATCACAACTGCAAATAGTGTACCCCAATGAAGAGCAACATCGTACGCCAAGCCTTGATCTTCCCAACTTAGAATCCAAGAAGTAATAATTAAGTGAGCCGAAGAAGAAATTGGCAAAAATTCACCGAGCCCCTGAACAAGTCCTAAAATTATCGCTTGTGTTATTCCCATTAAACTCCAGGGACAGGAAATCGCAAACTAAACTCGCGCACTTCCGATTTAATTTTTTCATGTAAATTTGTATCTTCAGGGTTTTGTAAAACCTGAACCATCCATTCTGCGATTTTAACCATATCTTCTTCCTTGGCACCGCGCGTAGTAATAGCTGGAGTGCCCAAACGAATTCCGCTTGGGTCCATTGGACTACGGGTATCGCCAGCAATCATATTCATATTTAAAGTAATGCCAACTGTATCTAATAACTCTTGAGCTT
>DAOLDG010000040.1:0-6991 GCA_035327465.1 Candidatus Doudnaibacteriota bacterium | reverse complement strand
CCCACCTTTTTAAGCTCATCTGCTAACAACTCATTTTTAGCAATGCTTACTGTCCCAATTAAAACTGGTTGGCCTTTTTCGTGGCGAGCCTTAACATCGCGTGCAATCGCGATAAACTTACCTTGTTCGTTTTTAAATACTAAATCGGAGTGATCCTCTCGAACCATGGGTTGATTAGTGGGAATCTGAGTTACCTCTAATTGGTAGATTTTGAAAAATTCCTCCTCTTCAGTCTTAGCTGTTCCAGTCATTCCAGAAAGTTTGGCATATAAACGGAACAAATTTTGAAACGTAATCGTAGCCAGTGTTTTGCTCTCTTGTTGAATCTTCACATTCTCTTTCGCTTCTATAGCCTGGTGCAAACCCTGCGAATAACGGCGACCAAACATCAGTCGACCAGTGAACTCATCCACAATTACAATCTCGCCGTCGCGAATTACATAATCGCGGTCTTTTTTATACAACGTCTTCGCACGCAGTGCTTGCTCGATGTGATGCAAAGTAGTGACGCCTTGCGAAGTGTCATAAATATTTCCAATATCAAGCAACCCTTCAATTTTTGTAATTCCTTCATCAGAAAGATTGGCCGCTTTATGTTTTTCATCGACTGTATAATCTTCGGTCTCTTGCAGCCGATCAACGAGCTTAGAAAATTGATAATACTTATCGGTTGGTTCGGTATCTGGCTGTGAAATTATTAACGGAGTACGCGCTTCATCGATTAAAATACTATCCACCTCGTCGACAATTGCGAAGAACAGCTCGCGTTGGCGCAACTGCGAAACATGCTGGACCATATTGTCGCGCAAGTGATCAAAGCGGTACTCATTATTGGTGCCATAAGTAATATCGGCACGGTAGGCTTCCTGCCGCGTCACTGGCCGCATATGCTTAACATCGAGCACTAACCCACGCGTTTCGCTTTCGAGGGCATCAATTTCTTCTTGCTCGGGCTGATATGTAGGGTCATACAAAAATGAAGCTTCGTGTTGAATGCTGGCCGTGGTTAAACCAAGCTGATGAAAGACCTTACCCATCAGACTAGCTTGCCACCTAGCCAAGTAATCGTTCACAGTCACTAAATGCGTCCCGCGCCCAGCTAAGGCAAACAACGCCAATGGCAAAGTTGCAGTTAAGGTTTTTCCTTCACCAGTTTTCATTTCTGCGATGCGGCCTTCGGCTAATACCAAACCGCCGATGATTTGCACATCGTAGTGAAATTGACCGATAGAACGCTTGGCGGCTTCGCGTGTGAGGGCAAACATCCGCGGACGCAATTCTACCAGTTTCTTAAAAATTTTGTCGTTATCCGAAAACTTGGCCAACTCGGCTCGAAAACCAGCTACTTCTTGCTTGATTACTTCGTCTGAAAGAACTTCTACTTCCTGTGCTAAAGCGTTAATCTTTGCTAATTCGGATTGATATTTACCCAAGCCCCCATTGCTTGAAAAGCTAAAAATCTTGTTTAAAATAGACATATTTGAAATTAAGATACTGTGCTATTATACTAAAAAGCTTGGACTTAGCCAAGCCAAGCAAATAACCAATAGGAGGGATTATGGAGCAATCCTTATACAGAGAACACGAACAAGAATTTCGGGCGAAACTTAAAAAAGTGCTAGAAGGCGATAACTCTCCCGGTGAAGCATTTAGCTATTTTCTATTTATGGAAGTAAGCATAGCTGCCAGACTATATCCGTTACTTCCTGTAAAAGAAAAGACGGTCATCGTGCGAATATGGAACGAATATAGAGAAACATCTAAACTCCCTGCCGACCTAGAACAACAAATTGCAGAACAACCAAGCCAGCGCGACCAACTTATCGATAGAATCAATCTGTTTCAAAAATTTCGCGTTGTCTATTAGCTAAACTAACCGCGCTTAAACCGGCGCATAACATTCCCTAGCCTCCTTCTGAGGCTAATTTTTTTATCTTTGCTTTTTGCTAATTGAGTATGAATCTTTGGCACTGCCAAATCTAATGCTTCGTAAAAATCATTGCCTCGTGCGTCGGCATAAATATTGTGTGGGCTAATTTGTATATCTACTCGAAAGTACTGGCCACTTTGATGCTTTCGATCTTCTGCCAATTCCACATAGATTACATCTTCTGGTTTGGTAAAGTTTTTTATAACCGAAAGCTTATTCTCCACATTGCTTTTAATACTAGGTGTAAGCGAAGTATTGGTCGCTTTAATATTGATTTTCATAGTTATATTATAACATCAATCCTGGTTATTAAACTTTAAATCTGCTATTTCATGCTTGGGAAAGCCGATTAATTCGGGCTCCACCTCTAATTGGATTCTGGTTTGATTAAACACCTCTGCTCTTACCTGTCTAAACAATTGTAGTACATCACTGGCTGTGGCCTGACCAGAATAATTTATAATAATAGCTGGTTGGTTAGAATTAATCCTTGCCCCGCCAACGACCAAATCTTTTCCAACGCACAGCTCGATTAAGAACGCAACCGGAGTTTTAAATCCTTGTGGTACTCGCAAACGGTCTTGCATAGCAGTTAGCCGTTGGCGAACTTTAGCACCGAATTGTTCGGCAAGAGTTTGCTCTAACATAGAAAATTCGCGGCCCGACAAAAGTTTACCTCGGAAAAATGAGCCGGCATTACCTCTGGTTGGTTTATTCGGGTATGGAAATTTTTGATTACGGATTTCTATTACTGCCCTACGAACCTCCTGAATACTCGGGGTTTGCCCTGCAAACCGTTCTGCCAAATCGCCATAACTTAAATTAGGTTGTCCATTTTTTTGAAGTCGTAGAATAGTATGTAATATTACATAGCGATCCTTGGCAATTGAATTAAAAATGCTCCTACGATAACCGAATCGTAAGTCGGCTAGAGTAAGTGACTGAGTAGATAAATCTCGTCTATCTAGTACCTCCACGCCCAACACAACCGAACTGGCCTCCTGTCCATACGCGCCAACATTTTGCACTGCAAAGGCGCCCGCAAAGCCTGGGATATGAGATAGGTTTTCAATTCCCCACCAATTTTCTTCACAGGCGGACCTCACCACATCGTCCCAAACTTCACCAGAAGCTACTTTTAGTTCGAGTTCTGTTGCGGTTTCATTGATAATATCCATCCCAACTGTTTCCACACGAACTGCCACCCCAGAAAATCCTGCGTCACTCACTAATAAATTACTTCCTCCACCAAACACTAACAAGGGTAAATTTTTGGTTTGTGCAAACCGAGTTGCCTCAACAATCTCTTGGCTTGTTTGCGCGTAAATCAAATATCGGCAAGGGCCGCCGATATAAAAGCTAGTATAAGGCAGTAAAGGTGCGTGCTCTTTAATTTGCATCTTGCTTACATAATTGTTTCGCCAGAGTATTGAAATCACCCACAGCCATGATTATTACTACGTCGCCTGGCTTTGTTTCTGTGTGTAAAATTTGCTGGGCTACCTGCTTGTCGCTAATTAACCGAGCTCGAGGCTGATGTTCTGCTACGGCAGCCACAACTTCTTTACTGGTAATACTTCCGGCTGTACGCTGCTCCCGAGCTGGATAAATCTCGGCCAGTAATACTTCGTCTGCATCATCGAACGCCTTGGCTAATTCTGGTAATACTGCCGCAGTTCGGCTAAATGTATGCGGTTCAAACACTGCCCAAAGTTTTGCGTCTGGAAAACGCAATCGCGCCGCGGCCAAAGTTTCGCGTACTGCAGTAGGGTGATGAGCATAATCATCAAAAATCTTTACACCCTTGGACTCCCCAATGTATTCAAAGCGTCGCTTAATCCCCAAAAATTCATTCAAGCCACTCTGCACTTGCTGTGCGCTAAACCCAAGAGTTCTCAACAATGCGATGGGGCCAAGCGAGTTATAAACATTCATTCGACCATAGCTACTTATTCGATAAGTTTCAATTGGATAGTCTCCAGCTTTTTGAACCTTGAACTTGGTGCCTTGACCCTCTAGTGTAAGCTCTTCTGCTGTAAAGTCGGCGGGATTATCTAGAGCGTAACTCACCGTAGCCAAATTTGCTTCATGTACTAAACTGGCAAGCGCGGCGTTATCGGCATTATAGACAATCACGGCATCATTCGGCATTTTAGAAATTAAATCTCGAAGCTCAGCCTTAATTTCTTCTACCGAAGCAAACAAATCTGGATGATCGAATTCTAAGTTGGTTAGCATAAGGATATCGGGCTGATACTGTGCAAACTTTGGTGTTGGGTCATCATATAATGCTTTGTATTCGTCGCCTTCAAAAACCACATAATGACCTTCGCCTAAATAAAAATTGCGGTTAGTGTCTTGTAGAACCGCGCCAGTCATAAAACTGCTATCATCAATCTCTGCTAAAGCTTTACCCAAAATCGCGGCAGTAGTAGATTTACCATGCGTTCCAGTAACTACCACGCGTAACTTTTCTATAAATATTTGATGAAGAAATTCTGAAAGAGAAAAAATCTGTTTATTATTTTCCCTTAGATAAGCCACTTCTGGATTAGTTTCGTCTTCCCCTGCCGAAGCTACAAATAGCCAATCCTCACTTAGTGCCTGCAAGTGAGCCGCGTCGTAACCAAGATGAAATTCTATCCCCTCCTCAGCTAACACAGCTTTAGCTGGGTCATACAACGCTCGGCTATCACTACCAGAAACTTCATACTGCAGCTGTTTCGCAATTCCTGCCGCAGCCGACATAGCAATACCGCCGATGCCAATAAAATAAATTTTTGAGTCGGGAGTTAAGTTCATTTTTGATTAATAAATAATTGTTTTAAATTTTCGTCACGAGTTTGCTGGGCCGATTCACGATCTTTTAGCAATTGCCACATCTTCGGCAAATATTCTTCGGCTGTAGCTCGACCAGCTTGATAATATTCGGTCATACTATCAAAATGCAGAAAACGCACAAATAAAAATCGTTTCCAAAAAGGTATATGTAAATCTTTAACGATTAATAAATCACATTCAAAATTTGTTTCGGCTTTGTGTTTGGTCTGTGAAGCGATAGCTATATCCAACGACCGTCCGATTACCGACATTAATTGAGGATTTTCTAGTTGTGGTTCTTGGTATTGACCTAAATAAAAGTAGTTTTGCCAAAATTCGGAGTACTTAATGTTGTCCGCAAATCTTTGCCATAATTGTTCGGCGCGGCGCGGCCAAATTAATGCGCGAATTTTATTGAGCAATCGTTTGCCGAAAATTTGCCACCAACTAAACACGTGTCGCGTGGAGCGTAAATCGATCCCAATCACCAAATCCATTCCAGCATCTCGTGCTACATTACCAGGAACCACATTAATAATCCCGCCGTCCACTAAAATTTTATTTCCCCATTGCTGAGGCTCGAACACCACAGGTAAGGAACAGGAGGCACAAATGGCTTTCGCTAAATCACCCATTTGCAGTACAACTTCCTCGCGGGCATTAATATCTGTTGTAACAAAACCCATTTGCGGCGACACATCCTCGAAATTGAAATTTTTAGTATATAAACGAATTAACTCCTCAAATTTTTCTAAACTATACAAGCCGCCTTGACCTTTACTTTTTTCGATAAGACTAAAGAATACCTCACGATTTAGACGCAAGGCCAATTGCTTAAAATTATCCATAGTCCCGCAAGCGTAACTAGCGGCCACAATAGTTGCGCCAGAAAGGGCTGCAATGTAGTCAATGGGGAAACGGTGTTCTTGCAACACTTCTAAAAACCCGATATAAAATACCGACCTAGACGAAGCACCACTAAGGGCTAGGCCAATTTTAACGTTTGTGACTGGCTTCATGTTGATGCAAATAATCTACTATTACTTTTACTACTTTATGACTAGCGTGCAGAGGAAACAAGCTCTCAAGATTTTTTACCAAAGTTTTTGCTGTACTCGGCTCGAATAATAATTTTCGAATTGAAGAAATAATAATTGGTACAGTAGTTTCGGATTCATCTAAAACTATCGCGGCTTTGCGGGTAAATAATAATTGAGCGTTGGCCTCTTGGTGGGTATTTGGCATCGGAATTATAATCGCTGGTTTTTTAGCATATGCCAAGCTGCTTAACGATCCTAATCCTGCTCGCGATAAAACTACATCCGCGGCCTGATAAGCAGCTTCAATGTTAGAAATAAATTCGTAAGGATGATAATTCTCACGCACAGAATGTTCCTGCTTGCCAACTCCTGTGGAATGAAGCACCTGCACAACTTCGGTAAGAGCTGGTAAATCCCGATATAACAATTTGTTTATTCCCGCGGCACCAGTGCCCCCACCAACCACTAATAATACCGGAAGTTGAGTATGAAGACCAAACTGCTTTAAGGCCGCGCTTTTACTAATATGTTTAGTGCCGAAAGTTGTTAATACTGGGTTGCCAGTCCAAAGAACCTTGTCGGTGGCAATATACTTCTTACCTAACCCTGTACCTTGCGGAAAATCACGAATCGATGATTCGAAGGTAACTGTAATTTTATTCGCAAACGGAGCCGAAAGTGAATTGGTTAGAGTTGGCGCAACATCTTGTTGGTGGATAAATCGCGGTATCCGAAAACACCAAGCAGCCAGCACCAAAGGCAGTTGCACGAACCCTGCCGCACCCAATACTGCACCTGGTCGGTACCGCTGCATTAAGCGGACAGCCATTATGAATCCAATAATTCCTAACAAGGGCAAAAATATAGTTTGCCATGTCCAATATCTGCGCAGCTTGCCGGTGATAATACGTTCAAACTGCAACTGTCGTTCTTTGGCCAAACGTGCGGCAACAGAATGTTTAAGATCCACCACGACTGGTTTAATTGCGCCGTTAGATTTTTGCCACTCCTCGACTACGGCCAATAATGGAACAATCGGGCCTGCGCTTAAACCGCCTGCAAGTAAAACATATTCTTTTGGTTGAGAATTTTTACTCATAAGATTACTCGATTTCGGGTTCGGGTTCGGGTTGATGGACTGTATTCGGCCGACGAGGCAACGCCGAACCTGTTACTTCTTCATATAATGCTAGCGTCTTCT
>DAOLDG010000039.1:0-7022 GCA_035327465.1 Candidatus Doudnaibacteriota bacterium | reverse complement strand
TAGAGTCTTCTTAGCGGTGAGTCGCCAATCGAATTGATTACTTCTATGCAAACCTTTCTTTTGCATTTCTTCATAAAACGGCTGATCACTAACTAGTAAATTTATTTTATCAGCAATGTCTTCGGAATTTGTTGCATCGAAAAAAATAGCTGCATTATCGTATACTTCATTAAACACCGGAGTGTTCGCAGCCAAAACTGGCACGCCATACTCCATAGCTTCTAAACCAGGTAAACCAAAACCTTCATGAAGAGATGCCGTAATAAACGCGAAAGCATTCTTGTATAACGTCGCTTGTACCGAGTCTGCAACAAAACCAGTAAACACCAAATTATCAGCATGCTTAATCATCAACATTTCACTACGAATTTCCGGATAATGGGGGTCGTCTCGGCCGACGATAACCAAATCTATATCGTACTTATATTTACTGATAAATCGATCGAAACCTTTGGCTAAGAGCACAGTATTCTTCTTTCGCTCTAAGGTTCCGACGAATAATAGATAAGGTCGTTCCAATAGGAATTGTTTAGCAATTTTTTCGAAATCTACACCTTGTTCCGAATAACGCGTCGGAGCCTCATAAATAACCGTCAACTGCTCCCTTGCCTTCGGGAAATGCTCTTGAATCTCTTGCCGGGCTGCTTCTGTAATTGTGATAACGCGCCGCGCGTTGTTAATCGCTCGGTTGATAATAAATTTATATGCCAAATATTTCCAATAGCGCGCCTTTTTGTGACCGCTTAATTTATGATGAACTAAATCATGAATCGTAACTACATATGGAGATCGGTATAGTATCGGGACATTAAAATTTGGAAAGTGCATCAAATCCAGTTTAAACTTTGCCAGCAATCGCGGAAACAGTAACTGTTCGCCAAAAGAATAGTGACGGAAATTGGCTGGTACTAATTCGGCACCCAACTGCTCGAGCTTTTTAATATCTTCTGGACTGTTATTATGTTCGTGATAAAACACCACAAACTTATGGCCCGATTTATTTTGCGACAACAACCCACAAAGCAACTCAAAACTATAGCGCCCAATGCCGGCGTTTATACTCCCCCCCATCCGAAAATCAAAGCCAATGGTCATTTGTTCAGAATGGTTTGTAATGCTTGTGCTGTGTCGGACCAAGTAAACGCCTTGGCGTGTTCCAAACCACGTTTAATAAATTTATCTCGAACCAATTCTTGAGTAAGTAATTCTTCTAAGCCCTGCGTAATCTCTTCAACATTATACGGATTCACCAGCAAGGCGCTATCCCCCATCACTTCCGGCAGAGAGGTTACGCTGGACGTGAGCACTGGTGTACCTACGGCAGCTGCTTCTAACGGCGGTAAGCCAAAACCTTCATACAAGCTAGGCCAAGCAAAAACCTTTGCCAACTTTAACAAATAAGGTTTATCCGCTTCGGACACATAACCTAAATAATGAATCTGTCGAGCTTTTTTACTCTGCCGCATTTGTTGTAAAACCCGATTATAACGCCAACCCAATTTACCCGCTATCACCAAGTGAGCATCGGACGACAAAGCTTCGAATGCTGCTAAGAGTCGGCTTAAATTCTTGCGAGGTTCTAATGTGCCGAGGAATAAAATGTATTCTCCGGGCAACCCATACTGATTTCTCACAGAACGCAGTTTGGCGGTATCCAATTTCGGATGAAACCGTTCATGATCGATTGCTAAATTGGTAGTGACAATTTTTTGTTCGTCTATACCCAACTTCTCTACCAAAGTTTGTTTGGTAAATTCCGAAACTGCTAAAATTTTATCCGCGCGTTGTGCTAATTTGGGGATATTAATTAATCGATGCCAAAGTTGTGCCTTCAACGAATACATCTCTGGCATAAA
This sequence comes from Candidatus Doudnaibacteriota bacterium, assembly GCA_035327465.1. Taxonomy (GTDB): domain Bacteria; phylum Patescibacteriota; class Doudnabacteria; order UBA920; family UBA920; genus UBA920. Next base: position 5,166 of record DAOLDG010000039.1, on the reverse strand, counting down.
TAATGGTGATAAATCATGTACTACTAAAATTAATTTTGTAGTGCTCCGCAAAGTTATCATGTTTGGATTTGGCATTAGCACTACCGGATTATCGTCGGACAAGCTTTCGATTTTCGGTAAACCCAGCAACTTAAATGACAGGTTTAACAACCGATTTGGGATGCGAGTTTGCTTATACGCTACATTCAAAAAGTGAAATTGATTAAAATGTTTGCGTCGAAAACCATTGTAATATAATAAATATTGATTAGTTTTATCGACGGTAAACAAGTACTCTAAAGCTTGTAGTGTAAAGTGCTCCACACCACTATACTCGTCTGTATGCAAACTGCGTAAATCAACTGTAATGCGCATTGGTTAGTTTCTTTATCAGTGCCTCAATCTGATTCATAAATTGTTGTTTATTAAACCTCTCGGCATGATTACGCATAATTTGCGCATCATATATTTGCTCTTCAACATGGCTAATTGCTGCTTGTAAATTTTTAAAATTAAATTCGGTTAATAGTTCGCCGGTTTTACCTGGCAGAACAGTTTCTAAGCTACCACCACTCGCTAAAGCAATGGTGGGGGTGCCGCAGCTCGCTGCCTCAAGAGGCATCAAGCCAAAATCTTCCACTTGAGGATAAATAAAAGCTAGCGCACCGCTATATTGATCACGCAAAGCCTCATCCGAAACTTTGCCGTAAAAGCTCACGTTTGGCTTGGCGATACTCTTCAAGTAATCTTGATACCGACCCTCGCCAATTACGTGCAATGGCAGCCGTAACTCGTTAAATATTTCAATGATTTTTTCATAACCTTTGTAAGGAGTAATCCGTCCAGCGATTAAGTAATAATCTTGCTTTGGTTGAGTCGCTTTCCAAAAGGCCGTATCTACAAACGGATAAATTAATTCGCTGTCGCGTTGGTAATATTGCTTAATCCGCTTTTGTACTTCTGTCGAATTAGCGATGAAGTAATCCACGCGCTTTGCGGCCGCGATATCCCAACGCCGCAGCCAGGCGAAGTACAAGCGCATCAGTGGCCGCAATAGCGGCATAACTTCGCCTTCGGCATAAACCACATCGCTCCATAAAAAACGCGTTGGGGTATGGCAATAATTAATGTGGATACTCCCTTCTGGTTTACGCAAACCCTTCATGTACGCCGAACTGCTACTTAGAATTACATCGGCTTTTTCTATTCTAAAAGATTTCAATACAATTGGTACGAGCACAAACCAAAATTGTAAATGCGGGAATAAATCGTAAAATTTCTGAAGCCAACTATTAATTACTCTGGCTTGCCCAAGATGTGCTGATACTTTAGAGTTGCTCGCTAGGGTGTATATTGGACTATCTGGGTAAAGTTCGTGTAGGGCTTTAAGAACGCGTTCCCCGCCGCCGAATTGAGTAAAAGAGTCGTGGGCAAGAACAAGCTTTGGTTTTTGATTCACAAATTTCTATATAATTTCTTAACAAATTAGCTTTATTATACACTAAAAACTTGGTTGCTCCCATAGGTTGAAAGGTCTTTCAACATTGACAAATCCCCTATTCTGTGGCACTATTTAAGGGCTTTAAGCAGGCCGATCAGTCGCCCCACATCTTCTAGTTTTTGAACCGTAAAGTTACTTCGAAGATTAGAAGATGTGGGGAGGAAAGTCCGGACACTTGGTTGAAAGGTCAGGGTTCGTTACCGAATGTGCTTTTTGAAAAAAAGCTTGATGTTCTGAGAAAAAAGGATTGAAATAAATTTTGAGGTTTAGTGATTACTAAGCTGAGAAATTTTTTCAAACTTTTTGCCAGAAAAGCAAGCCTTTAACAAAAAAGATATTCGGTAACGAAACCTGATATGAACTTTTAACACTAGTAGCGGGTAACACCCGTCGGGAGTAATCCTAGAGATGCGAACAGTGACGCCCAAGCAGAGATGCGAAGGCTCCCCTTGCGGGAGAATCGCTATGGCAACATAGCGAATGAAACGGCTAAATTCTTACTTGAGTGCAATGCCAAATTAGGTCGGCAGCACGAGTGGCTTGGTAACAAGTCGCCTAGATAGATGACTGATTAGAACCAGAATCCGGCTTACGAACCTGCTTGAAGCAAAACAAAAACACACAAGCACCTGTCATCCCGAATCATTCCGTCATCCCGAACTTGCCTGCCCCGCTAAGCGGCGGATTCGGAATCTCATGAATGTTAACTAGATCCTGACTTTCGTCAGGATGACAAGACGATTTGTGTGTTTTTGTTACTAATACAATCTCAGTCGAAAAAATTGGAGGATAATATGAACACTTGGTCTCTACTTTGCAGCGCACAGGAATTCATATAGCATTCTACAGAATGTTATGAACAAGATTCGAACTATACTTTCTTAAGAGAGTTTGTAATATCATATAAAGATATTATCGAATCTTTTGATTTTGAATGGGAAAGAAGTAAAAAGGGATCTGTAATGAATTTTGTTTACATTGCCATCGCAATTCTTGATGGAATTAAATCAGGTGATGCAGACTATTTCCTTGAATCAAAGAAATGGAGCGAACAAAATTATTATGAAGTACTCTGGGCTTTGCTTCAGTCAGCTTCAAGAAATATCATGCACAAAAACGTGAATGATTTAATCCTAAAAGTATGGATAGAACAATTTTCACCCAATATTGATCCAAGACCGCAAACAAGTCAAGCAAGTATAGATTTGTATGAAAATACTCTTACAGCTCTTGCTACATACAGGAGCATGAAGCTTGATAAATCACTTCCCCAGTCTTCGATCACGGCGCTCGAACAAATCATCTACAATGGAGAAAAAACGTGGCAAAGATAATATTAACCGAAACTTTCAAATCGGTTTCTCAGGTGGCAGCAAAATCTTTTCTAGAGCACTTTATTTTTGCAAAGCTCTACTGGGAAGATGTAGAAATTAGAGTCATCTCATTCTCTCACGCCATCGCCAAAGAAAAGTTTTCCACCGTCCACTATCTTACTCTCCTGTACGAACAGGAGGTGATTCCAGAACATGCAAATGTTGATATGTGGCCTGAAGTACTTGTAAGCTAGTGGTATTTCACCATAAGTTACTTCCCCAGTCTTCGCTCACGGCGCTCGAACTCTTCGAGCGCTATTTTTAATTTCTCAGTTGTAAAGTCTGGCCACAAGTCTTCGGTGAAATAAAACTGGCTGTTGGCAGTTTGCCACATTAGGAAACCTGCGCTCCAGTGCGGCTCACCGCCGGTGCGAATTACATAATCCACATCGGGCAAGTGTCCTGTCCACAGATGCTTCCGTAAATTCCCGGCTGTGACTTCTTCGCCCGCTAATTTCAGTTGCTCTATCGCGGCCAGCATCTCTCTTTGCCCATCATAACCGAATAAGATTGTAAGATTGTGTCTAGTGAAATCTTTGGTCGCGGCTACTAACTGCTCGATAGTTTCCGGTAGCTTGGTCTTATTATTAAAGTTTTCCCACTCTCCGATTAACTGGAAGCGCGTTTGATTGTCGATTAAGGCTTGAGTGACTTTGGGGTCGGATAACTCCTGCTCCAAAATCTGAAATAAAAACTTCACCTCTTCCGGCGCGCGGTTGGCGAGATTACTGTAAGAGCCCGCCCAGAAGGTGCCATATTTAATGTCTGTGGTTGCCAAATATTCGGCTAACTCCCAAAAGCGCTTGGCGCCTTGTTCGTGACCTTGCCAAGGTAAAAGGCGATGGAGCTTAGCCCATCGCCTATTGCCATCCGGAATGATTGCTAAATGATTTGGTAGTGACATTATTAAAAATTTTATTCAGAGATTATCTTATCATCAGATTCTGCGATGTTCAAGTTACATGAAAATCATGTAGGCAGCCATCGCTCCCATCAGCAAATCTTCGGCTAAACTTACCGTTGTGAGAGGAAGTTTAATATAGGTGCCCAAACACGCGCATCTGATTTTACTACCTCGCAGTAGCTGCTGCGCCACCCCGATCGCGCCAATAGTCATGAGCGGCAGAGTGATATAGTCCGCCCAATCTTGCGAAAGCAAGTAAGCTATACCCAACCCCAGTTCTATAAACGGATAAGTTTTAGCATACAACATGCTGCGTTTGGCAATAATATCGTAACCAATGTAAGACATTACAAAGCCCGGCAAATCCAAAAACTTGAAACCGGCAAATACCACAAAGAATGTGCCCATAAAGTAGCGCATCCAATCACGGAAAGTTTCGCCGAAATAGCTGTGCAGTAAAAGCGAGATAGCAATAATCCCGGCTATGACTCCAGCAAATTTTACATATTCAATTGGCGCGCCTTCGCCTTCGTGATGATCGTGGTGCGCCATGTTGGACCCCTCGACATCATTCCGTCCAGCCACATGTTGACTCTCCCCTTGTTTGTCATCCCGGGCTTGACCCGGGATCTCCCGATTTAAATTGTTCATACTAAATCCTCTGCGCAACCGTAGTATCTTCAAACTTATCCACTACTTTCCAAACTTGAGAATTGGATAGTCCTTCAAAAAACTGGTCGCTGGTTTTACTGCTTAAGTGATTATTCCCTACTATTAGTATACCCGAAGGTGTCAAGAGTCTTTCGTAATGAGGTAGGAATTCATAATGAATTTGAAAGCCATCGAAGAAAATTAAGTCATACCGTTCTTGCAGAGTTGGCAAGTATTCTTCGGCGACAACATTATGAACAACAACGCGATTAGGCTTGGTCATTGCGAGCCGAGACGCAGGCGCCGCAAAGCAATCTTTTATAAAATCTCGGGCCAGCCGGGCATGCTCCGCGTCTTTTTCGATAGTATCGATTTTCGCATTAGGACTGGCCAGCGCCATCACGCAAGCCGTAAAGCCAATGCCAGTACCAATTTCTAAAACGTGCTTCGGCTGGGCATGCTTTACTATTTCAAACAGTTTTTGATACTCCTCGTATGGAAGCGCGCTGCAATCATGCAATCTCTGATGCTTTACAGCAAACTCAAATAATGATGTAATATCCATACAATAACTTTACTAGGAGTGTCGATATGAAGCAACTCACATTTGATGAAGTCATGTTAATTTGGCTGGAAGCCGAGATTAACAAAATCGAAGGACGCGATATTTTGCCGGTTGCGCAAAGCAAGGGCTTCTCTTCCATCACCGAATGGCGATTAGCAACTGCCTTGCGACTAGGTTTGGATAAAAAACAATG
>DAOLDG010000038.1:0-7216 GCA_035327465.1 Candidatus Doudnaibacteriota bacterium | reverse complement strand
GCACTGCGGATGATTACTAACAACCCCAAACATTGGAATTTATTTCCTTCCCCCTTGGTTGGCAACTCAAGGTTTGGACTAGACTATTCTCCAGAAAATTTACAATTTGGTTTATACGCGAGCAGTATGGCGCCAGAAGCAGTTAGCGCGACAAATTCTAAAATCGGTCGGGCGATTACTATTTCTGCAGTGGGCGGCACATTCCCACCATTCGATAATGTTACATTAGGGCCAAGAATTCACGTTAAAGTTGATGTTTGGTGGGCGGATAAGCGTTGTCCAGTTTCCAATGGTATTCCAGCCAGCTCTCGCTGTAAGGTAACTTTGGAAACCTACTTAACAAATTGGAGAAATTATTAAGATGAAATTGTTTTTATCACATAATAATCATCGTCAATCTGGATTTACATTAATGGAAATCATTGTTGCGACTGCTATTTTTGTAACCGTAGTTACGGCCATTTTAGCTTTGTTTACCTACGTAATGAATATTAATCGTCGCGTACAGGCTGTTCGGCAAGTGGCTCAAGGCACTCGTAATTTTACCGAAGTGCTGTCTCGCGAAATCCGCAATGGTCGGATCGATTACACTCAATCTGGCACTTGTGCGGCAAATAATTATTCTAGTCAAAGCAATCAAGTGCTTGGCATTCAAAGTTTTGACGGCAAACAAACTTGTTTGTACTTGAATGCACAGACAGGCATGCTTTATATGCAGCGCATTACCAGCCCGCCAAGTGACCCGATTTTAATAAATCCTGTGAACTTTGTTGTAGAGCCAAGCACTTTTCGGTTTATTGTTAAGCCTGCTACCAATCCGATGATTAGTAATTCTGGTTACCAGCCGATGGTAACAATATTTGCCGAATTCGAAATTTATAAAGGTCAAAAAGATTATCAACGGATTTCTTATCAAACTACTATTTCTAATGATATTTATGATATCCCGAACAGAAATAATTAATTCACCAACTAATTCGCAGTCCGGAGTCTCATTAATGCTCTCGGTTTTAATATTGGCCGCTATAACAGCGATTGCTTTTAGTTTAGCCACAATTGTGTTTATCGAACTTCGGGCTTCGGGTGATGTGGTGCGTAGTGAGCCAGCTTTGTATGCAACTTTGGGGATTAGCGAGGAAGCAATGTTTCAGTATAAGCGATTTGTAGGGCAAGGTGCTTCGGGGCTAAGCTTTAATGTTACAAACTGTCTGCCTGCGAATCAAAATGTTTGTAGTTTGGGAGGAGTAACTTTTACCGCAAATCCACCCCAGCTGTTATCAGAAGATTCGGTGCCTCGATTAGAGTCAGTTTTGGCTGGTCAAACTAAAGAAATTCCATTGTTTCATCTGCTTGGACCTGGTTGCGATGAGGTTTGTTCTTGGAACCCTCCATATAGTAGAGTGGAATTAGAATTAGTCCCGATTGGAGCTGGTGGGAGCGCTAGTATGACCGCTGCACTAGATTGGATTGATACAAGTGGTGAAACTCCATCGGCGCCAGTTGAGTTTGCAACTTTAACCGAAGGGGGTGGTTCTGCAGCAACTCAAGCGTTCTTTAATAACCATCGTTATACATTAGTATTACAGAATAACTCAAGCCGGAATATGCTGGTGAGTATTTGGACTTATGACCGTAATAATTCTTCCGTCGAGCGAGGACTACCATTTATTGGCCAGCGCGTTTTAAAAATTATGGCCGACTATTCGGGAGTTACTCGAACGTATCGGGTTTACATCCCGGTTCCATAATTAAAAAAACTGCTTCACAACTTGAAGCAGTTTTTTTAATTGTTATCGTTTCGGGATTTTAATAGTTCGATTAACTTGCAGTGTAAAAGGGGCCTTTAGGTTATTAATCGTTGCAAGCATAGTCCACTCTACGTTATATTCACGAGCAATCGAGAATAAGGTGTCGCCATTTTTCACTTGGTATTCGGAAAAAAGTTCGGTTTGTTGGTTATCGATTTCACCTAGCACTTGTGGCGTATTGTCGGAAGGGGAGTTATTTGGTGTAATTAGGAGCCAGCCAGCATTGATTAATAATCCTAAAATAAAAATCGAGAAAATCCCACCTCCAATTTTATAAAAATCGAATTTTCGGGTATCACGCCCAACCCCCCAGCGGAGCCTTGGTGAGAGTTTGATTTTGTTTTTACTGTATAGCATAAATGATATCTATATTTTATCATAACTTTAGATTTTCTTGACTAGTTGGTTATCCCCACTATGCTTTGGTGATGAGCTTTTACCAGTGATATACAGCTTTCTTAGCAAGGAAGGTTTGCAAGTATACCCCCAAGCTGTTTAAATGTCAGTTTAACCCCTTTTTTGTAGCATAATCTATCGCTATAATGTATATAGTATGAACAAATCCGAAGCCAAAACACGCATTATAAAATTACGCGAGCAAATCGACGAGCACCGTCATTTGTATCATGTTTTAGATGACCCAAGAGTAAGTGATGATATTTACGATTCGTTAACCAGAGAACTGCGGAAGTTGGAAGAACAGTTTCCAGAGTTTTATGATCCAGCCTCGCCCATTCATCGTGTTGGCGGCACTCCGCTCGAAAAATTTGTGAAAGTCGCTCATCAAGTACCAATGTTGTCACTCAATGATGTTTTTGGATTCGATGAATTGGTAGCTTGGGAAGCACGATTACAAAGACTGCTACCGACAGGTGCGAGGTTTTCATTTTTCGCGGAGTTAAAATTAGATGGATTGTCTATTTCGTTAATTTACGAAGATGGTGTGTTGGTGCGAGCCGCTACGCGTGGAGATGGTAAGATTGGTGAAGACGTCACTTTAAATGCGAAAACCATTAAGATGATTCCTCTAAAGTTGCGTGGCCGGCATATTCCAAAATATCTAGAAGTGCGCGGTGAAGCAGTGATGAGCAAAGCTGTACTGGAGTCACTAAATAAAGAACTAGAGAAGAGTGGGAAACCCCTCCTTGCTAATACTCGAAATGCGGCAGCAGGTTCGATGCGCCAGCTAGACCCCAAGCTTGCAGCTAGTCGGAAGCTAGATTTCTTTGCGTTTGACATTGCCAGTATCGATTCAAGTTGGGCGAGCAAGCTTCAGTATCACCATCAGGAACATCAGATGCTTCGGGATTTGGGATTCAGAGTTGATCCGCATGAGTCCGTGGCTAAAACATTGAAGGAAGCCGAAATGTTTATCAAGGAAATCGAAGGCAAACGACCGAAATTTAAATATGGTACTGATGGCGTGGTGGTGTCGGTGGATGAGTTAGCTTTACATGAGCAACTGGGAGTGGTGGGAAAAGCACCGCGCTATATGGTGGCGTATAAGTACCCGGCCGAAAAAGCGACTACGCGCGTGCTGGATATCCGCGTTAACGTTGGTCGCACCGGCGTGCTCACCCCGTTTGCGGTGTTTGAGCCTACGTTGGTGGCCGGTTCAACGATTTCGAAAGCTACGCTTCATAACATGGATCAAATTGAGCGTTTAGGAATTAAAATCGGCGACACAGTGGTTATTCAAAAAGCGGGCGACGTTATCCCCGAGGTTGTAGAAGTCTTGCCAAAGTTGCGGACCGGCAAAGAAAAAGCTTTTGTTATGCCGAAGAAGTGTCCGGTTTGTGATGCTATTGTGGAGCGTCGCTGCATTGGCCTACCACCCCGACCAACACTTTCAAAGAAAGCGTTGGTCACCTCTCCCCAAAGAGGAGGGGAAAATAATCAGAATTCCCATCCTTTTCAAGGAGAGGCGGACCGCGAAGCGGGACGAGGTGGTCAATCAGCTGCTTACTACTGCACCAATCCAGCTTGCCCGGCCAAGAATCAGCGGGTTATAGAGCATTTCGTAAACGCGTTTGAAATTTACACCGTGGGTCCGAAGATTATTACGCGGTTTAAAGATGAAGGCTTGATTTCTGATGCCGCGGACTTATTTACTTTGCAGGAAGGCGACATCAATACTTTGGAACGCTTCGGTGAGAAGAGCGCCGAGAATATTATTGCTTCGATTCAAGAACATAAAAAAATTTCGCTAGCGCGTTTCCTTTATGCGTTGGGCATTAACAATGTCGGTGAACAAACTTCGGAAGATTTGGCCGAGCACTTTCGTAGCTTGGAAAAGCTGATGCAAGCTTCCGAAGAAGAAATTAATGATATAGAGAACATCGGTCCGATTGTTTCGCAAAGTGTTTTTGATTGGTTCCGCCACAAAGAAAACCTCCGTTTTATAGAGAAGCTATTAAAGAATGGCGTTGAGATTACGAATCCTAAAAAGAAATCTCCAGGCAAGTTAACTGGTCAAACTTTTGTAATCACTGGCACGCTGGAGACTATGACTCGTGATGAAGCCAAGCAAAAAATTAAGGCCCTCGGCGGTAAAGTGTCCGAGAGTGTCTCGAGCAAAACCAACTTCGTTGTGGTGGGTGAAGACCCTGGAAGCAAATCAGTTAAGGCAGAGAAGCTGAATGTAGCCATATTAGACGAAGCGAAGTTTCTAAAGCTATTGTCAAATTGACAGTAGCTTTCTTTTTAGTTAGTCTACTATCATCACAATTTTAGGAGGAAAAATGAAGTGCCTGATATGGTTTCCGCTTCGGGGAGTGGTGAGGATGTTCAATTAATGTGCTTTGACCTAAATTCTTACCTGCCAGAAATGATTCAGAAAAAATTTGAAGTTATGGCCTTATTCCATGGTTCGGCATTTCAAGAAATTGCCCAGAAGCACTTTCCTAAAAATCGGAAGTACCATGTGAAGTTTTATGAAGGAATTAAGCCTCATGTTTCAGGTTCATATCTATTGAAAGGCAATGAGATTTTGGTATTCTTGAATACGATAGTCGAAAGTATCGCTGCAACAAACAATCAAGAATATGATAAAGTTTTTCTCGAAATAAGAACTCGTTTAGTGAGTACTATTATTCACGAAGCTTCTCACGCTCACGATCACGCTAGGTATGGTGATTGGTTTGACTACGATCAACGTATTTTGTATTGGTTAGGTGAAGTGTTGATACCAGCAAGTTACTTTACTATGATTGTTTGCGGCCTTGGTGCAGCGATTGAGAAGTTACGCGAGCAAGAGTTTGTATTTCTTTCTTTAATATTGTTGGCTTGTTGCGGCCTTGGTGTCTGGTCCTTGTTTCGATTAAAAAAAATCAATCAGGCAGCAGAGACCACACTAGGCAAACTTATTGCTTACCAATACTGTTACACTGAACGGCGTGCCAGGAAGAAATCGTTACAACTTAAAAATACACCGGAGTGGCAAGAGTTGGTGGACATAATTTTAATTCCAGCAAATAAGCCGGACGAGATATATCGAGTAAAGCCTTTGCACGAAATATAGCGTAATTGTGGTGATTTTTACCACAGTTATGCTTTTTTAATTTAAGGGGCAAAATGTGGCAAATTTTTTGGAAAATTGGGCCAAAAACCCTTGACAAGCCCGCCTCTATATATTAGTATTGCTATAAGAATTGAATCTTTAGGAAATCTTTAAAAAGTATGGTAAATTCTTCATTAATCTCTAACTCTCAGCGGTTTATGTAACTGGCAATTTTTTGCGCCGTTATAAACCGCTTATGCGGTTTTTTTGTTGCTCTCAGGCACTTCCAGATTTGGCCAATTTCTTTGTGAGCGTGATACTCGGGCTTTGCCCGAGTAAGCTCATGTCGACAACTCCGCCACTCGCTCATCGTAGTTTTCACTACGCCTCGCTCGTTGCTCGTTGTCTTCTCGAACTTGTCTCAAATCTGAAAGCGCTCAGCACTCAACTGTTCTTTCTATCTATAAATTTCCAACTAGGTATTTACTGCTCTCAGGTATGCTGCCATTCCATCTATTCTTAGGGAACCAGGCTTGTCGTTACCGGTTTAAGAGCAGTAGCTATCTGGCTGGAAAACACCACTCCGTCTCCGCCTCCGGCGGAACTACCCTCTCAGAAAGAGAGGATAGAGAAAAGTGGTCTTCAGCTAACGTACTTTGAAAACTAAATAGTGGTAATTTGTTCTGAACTCAACCATCAGAACAATTATTGTAAGAAAATTTTAACAATTTAGACATTGTTAAAAATCATCAATTTGTAAATTAATTTTTACAAGAGTGTTATTAGGTACAACGAATAAGATGTTGTACCGCCCTGTTAAATGCCATCAAGGCCCTTACACTCAAGTAAGGTTTAACAGGATGAACCAACGAACAAACATTGAACTGTTTTAGTTTTATCAGCTAAAGCAAAATATCCGAATTATAAAAAGCAAAATGTAATTATTTCGCTTGCAAGCGAACAATGGTAATTACAAATTGCTTGTCAAAATCTTTGTGTGATCTATCATCCCCAAACTCTTTTGGGTTGGCCAAGAGCGCGAAGCCGACGAGCACCGAACGAGGCGTAGTTTTGCTACGGTGAGTGAGGAGCGCAGTCGGCGACAAAGCTATTGGCCAACAAGCTATCTGGAAGTTCGGGTTTCCCGAACTGGAAGATAACTGCCCAAAAAGTTTGGTTAAGATTAAAACAGAGAAGGGTATACGGTGGATGCCTTGGTACTATGAGCCGATGAAGGACGCGGTAGCCGGCGATACGCTTCGGGGAGGTGGCAACAACCTTTGATCCGGAGATTTCCGAATGGGGAAACCTACGTGTGTAAAGCGCACGTGCCTATATATCGTGGGATATGTAGTGTGGGAACCATGCGAAGTGAAACATCTCAGTAGCATGAGGAAAATAAAGAAACCTGTCGCAAGACAGAATCGATTCCGTTAGTAGTGGCGAGCGAACGCGGATATATATAGAAATTTATCCAACATTTTCTAGCTAGTTTAATTTTGCTGTTTTAAAATATTCAACAAATGTTTTAATCCGTGGAATTTGGACGGTTAGAAAATGTTTGGATAAATTATCTATTAGCCCAAACCAATATTGTGTTGTGTTTCAATCAAGTTTACTTGTGAGATTCACTTAAAGCTTACTGGCGTTGCAATGTTGGCGTAATAAGAATTGACGCTGCGGTACAGTAATACCGCAAAGGATTTTAAGTATGTTATGTAGCAGAACACGCCTGGAACGGCGGACCGAAGAGGGTGATAGTCCCGTATAGCAAAACATCATACAGTTCCTGATCTTTTTCTTGAGTAAGACCAGACACGAGAAATCTGGTCTGAATTTGTGTAGACTAATACATAAGGCTAAATACTCATAGTGACCGATAGTGAACCAGTACCGTGAGGGAAAGGTG
>DAOLDG010000037.1:0-7354 GCA_035327465.1 Candidatus Doudnaibacteriota bacterium | reverse complement strand
TCATCTCCAATTTAGATTTCTGGGAATTTCACCGCAATCTCCAATCAGTCATAAACCTGCCAAACTTTCAAGGAATTAAAGCGTTGGTGATAGGAAAATTTGATAAACGAAGCAGGCTTCCGGTTAACAAAATTCGTGAGATCGTTAAATCCAAACCAGAGCTGCGCCGCATACCGGTCATTGCCAATCTGAGCTTTGGTCACGTCTTGCCCATTTTTACTTTTCCCATTGGTGGCAATGCGACTATTGATACCAGTAAAAAGTCCGTATTAACCTTCTACTAATCGCGGCAATTGCCCAAACCATCCCTCTCCTGCTCATTATATGCTATAATATAGTCAGAAATATTGGAGCAATATGCCCCCCGAATCAGACAAAAAAACCATCGTAATCGTCGAAGATGATGTTGCCATGAGAGAGATTGTCGCTCACAAGCTGCTTGCCAGCGGCTTCGAAGTCAAAGAAGCCGAGGATGGCAAAGCCGGCATCGATCTCATCATTGCCACCAAGCCCAGCCTGGTGCTTTTAGATTTAATGTTGCCCGAAGTAGATGGTTTCAAAGTCCTCGAAACCATCCGCAAGCACAACGACCCACAAGTAGCCAATACACCGATTATTATCCTCTCGAACCTTTGGAGTAATAAAGATATACTCAAAACCAAAGCATTGCATGTTCAGGCTTATTTGGTGAAAGCCTACTTCACCACCGATGAAATTCTAAAAAAAGTGCAAGATGTGTTAGCTAATCCTCAAAAATTTGCCGAATTATCGGTGAACAATCAAACCGGTCACCCTCCCATCAATCAATAAACTACTTCCCAAGCCGTTCAAATTATCAAGATTAAAGGGTCATCCTCTATAAGAGAATGACCCTTTAGCTTCCTTTAGTATTGAAAATTTAGAGGATAGCGTCTTTTGCAGCCTTAGCTACAGTGAACTTCACAACAGTCTTAGCTGGAATATGGATGCTTTCACCAGTTGCTGGGTTGCGACCCATACGTGCATCGCGGTGCTTCTTCTTTAGCTTACCCAAACCTGGGATCGAAAATTCACCAGTGCTTTTGGTTTCTTTGTAAGCCAATTCCACAATGGCTTCCATAAACTCTACTACTTCTTTTTTTGTTTTGCCGGTTTTTTCGGCTAAATATTGTAAAACTTCTGACTTAGTCATTGTTTTTCCTTGCATCTCCGAAGAGATTATTTAATTAATACCCCCGGACTCTAGAACCAGAGGTTAAACTTATACATTAATCGTATATAAAAACCCCCGAAAATACAAGGGTTTTTTGAACTCCGTCAAGGGTTTATTAGAAAAAATGATCAATAATATTTTCTAACCAGAAAAACTGGCTTATTAATAAGAGAATTATACTTTATCCCCTGCTTTATCGGGACTTTAAAATTTCTTAATCCTGACTTGAACTGCGATATGTTAGCGTTAAAACATGAAAGAAAAAATCTTATTCAACAAATGGAATTTTCTGAAGCAGCAGACTGAGGTAAGGCCAGATAGAAGGTTGTTTCCCAAAGTTGGTGAAGTTTGGTTTATAATCTGGGGTAAAAATATTGGTTACGAACAGAATGGTGCGGGTGAAACTTTCAGCAGACCAGGAATTATTATTACAAAGTTCAATAACAAAATGTTTTGGGTGATTCCGTTAACCAGCAAACAGAAAGCATTGGATTTTTACCATAACTTTACCGACCCGAATGGAGTAAAAGCAGCTGTAGTCATTTCTCAAATGAAACTAATGAGTATAAAAAGAATGGAGAGATTTTTATATAAACTGCCTAAAGATCAGCTTCAAGCAATTAAGACAAAGGTCAGAATAAGGATATAGATAATCGAAAACCCCGATGGCGGGGTTTTCTCGGAGCCAAATTGGCACTTTCTATACTTAACTATATAGTTCACATTGCGTATTGTCAAGTTAAGTCCACCAAATTGACATCTGGGGATTTATTTTTAACCTTAATTATCTTGAACAGTATATCACCTATCCCAAACTGGACAAAGCAAAAGAACCCCACGCGCGGTTCTTTTTTTATTGTCATTACAGGAATGAAACGACGAAGCAATCTCACCGCCACCCCGGCCCTTCGCGCCACCCCCTCCTTTTTGGAGGAGAGGAAGAAATAATCACTGTCAATTTCTTACAAAGCTACTCCGGTTTTAACTCGGCCTTCACAATATATCGACGCAAGGCTGTGCCGATTGGGTAAGATGTTTGCAAAGTAAGAATTCTCTTACCATTGGTTTCTTGGCTCAACAAATGAGTGGCGGTTTTCTCTGCCACAAACTTATCGTAAACCCGATATTTATAGACCTTGGCATTTTCATCCGACACCCAAATTTCTACCCCTAGTTCAATGTTAGGCAGTAAGGCAAAAACCGTTTTATAATCTCCTTTAGCAAAAGCAAAATCTGAAGAATGCCCAAAAATGTAGGTATTGCCTACGTTGCCAACCTTTGCTGTGTTTGGATACTGCACCACACCTTTCTGTAAAGCGGTCTGAAATACTGCTTCGGTCTCGCCTTCCACAAATACAATCGGAGCTCGAATCTCTAAAGTTGGTATGTACAACTCGTTTGATTCTAGGGTGATTGAATATTCATTGCGATTAAACTCGCGTTGCTGTTCGGTAACAAAAGTACGATCGAAAAAAAACTTCACCTGCGCGCTAAAATAACTGAAGTTTAATAACAGATAGCCGGCGATTACCACAGCCGCTAAGAACCCAACTATTTTCATGATTTTAAATACCATAACCAAAAATATTAATTGCTTATATTATACCACTGATTCTACTTAGCAGTTCCCTCAATTCAAACTTGAGTAAATCTTTATCTGTCCTTGAACTGCTCTGTGCTAGCGTGAAAACAGTGGGGCGGATCCGGTGATAAATAGTGCTTTGACATCACTCATTTGGGGGTTCGACTCCCCTCCGCTCCACCAAGTCGCACTGTGTTGACATTATTTTGGGCAATGATATACTGACAATGTCAAAGCACCATTTATCAACTCCAGACCGGACAAAGAATAAAAAAAGAACCCCGCGCGGGGTTCTTTTATTATTGCTATTTTAATCTTTCACTGTCGCCGCGAGAAGCGAACGTAGTGAGCGACGAAGCAATCTAACTCTTCATTATTGATAGTCTTGGCAAAATGATAATGCCCAAGATTGCAATAAAGCTAAATGCAAGGGATAACGGAGTTCCAGTACGAGGTAACTCGGTTAGTTCGCCAAGAACCTGCGGTTGCTGGAATGGAAGACCTGTGCTATCTCCTAAAACTTGTCCTGTGCTAGATGAACCACTACTACGACTACCACCACCACCTGGGTTTCCACCACGATCATCCTGCTCATTAACAAAATTTAGACCTGTTATAGCATCCCAAACTAAAGTTACATCATGACATCCGTCTTCTGTATTTGGGTAAGTCTGGGTCCAACCAACTTGGTTTAATTCACAAATCTTATACTTACCAGCTGGTAGATTGGAGAATTCAAAGTAACCTTCTTGGTTAGTAGTGGTCTTATATTCACCACCATCCCAGATTCCATCATCATTTTCATCAATGAATATTTCCCAATTTGCCAAACCTTGCTCTTGGGAATTAAATTTGTAACCAGATATTAAACAGCTTTTTGGTTTCTCTTCATTAATAACCCTCAAAAAAGATAGCACTTGGTCTACAATGCTCACTTCATTTTCATACTGCTCACAAATCAATTCCGATGGCGGTTCGCAGTCTTCATAAGTTGCATCAACAGCATCTAAATCGAAACCATCTGCAGTTGCTTCAAATAAAGCCGCATTAGAAGTGTCGGTAACCTTCACATATTTAATCCAAGACAGGCCTGTGTGACCAAAATCTAGATAAGTCACTTTATCCCCTGGTGTATTATCTGCGGTTCCTGCCAAGTACCAAGTTGCACCATCTTGACTCACTTCAACCGAAGCAGTCTCTAATGGATAAGTTCCATTAGTTGCTTCATGAATAGACAAATCGGGTCCATCTACATCAATTACATAACCAGAGAACGACACTACAATACTTCCACCGAAACCTAAGCTGTAAAAATTAGAGCCAGTTCCTGGAACCCAGTCTGCAGGGCCAGTGGCCAAATTTGGATCACTGCGTTCTTCTAATACATTAGATCCATTCTTACGCTTACCTTGTGAATTAGATACTACTGCTGAAGCCCATCCTTTACCCGGCTCACAAGGTTCAGGAAGCTCGTCTGGTACATTGTAGGCGATACAATAGATATTTTCAGGGTTTTCTTGACCGATATTAATAAATTCCATATTGTCACCGTTTAGAGCGTCATTGTAACAACGCAAAGCTGCAAATCCATAACCAGTTTGTAATACTTCACTCACCCAAAACTGATGGCCATTCTTTTCGCGAATACCATCTTGGAATTCTTGAGGTAATGAAGAGAGTGCAACAGAGTAAACCGCAGTCGCAGTTGGACCAACAACCATAATTTCACCATCATGGTCCTTATAATCATTCTTTACTGCTGTGGAAATCGTAAATTCCCATGGTACATGAGAACGAACACATCCAGCTGGTACCTCGGAAGGGCTAATCGGCTTATTTACTAACGGATTAAAACTATGATTAGTTCCATCGCCAGTATAATTACTAAACTCTACGAACTTACCACCCGTGTCATCTCGGTCGTGGGCATTTTGGTTGCCTTGAACTTTGCTGAAATCCTCACAAAGCACTTTGATAAAATGCAAAGTTATCTCTGGCTCTTCGGGTGGACATTCTTCCTTAACGCTTACGCTATCTAAAAAGCTACCATGAGATTCTGGGTTGCCAGCATCTGCAAAAGCAATCACAGTGGATGTAGATGTAGCAGTTAACGAGTAAGTATGTTTTGTCCAAACAGTGTTACCATTTGCAGAACCATCTTCAACAATTTCATCTTTCTCTACCCCACCCCAATAAAACTTTATCTTATTATCATCTTCGCCTTTGCCTGGACGAGGAGAAGTGTAAAATTCGATATCGTATTTAGCACCAATAACTGTTGTTAAAGTCTGACTAATTTTTACGGAAGCAGGTTCACCATTAAGACTACCACCAGGACCATCATAATCTGAATCTAACTCGGTGTATTGTGAGCCAGCTTGAGGTAGCCAGCCATTTACTCCAGCATGTAATTCTGCGTTTGCTGTTGCAGGCGCACTACCATTAGGAGCGACCCATTCTACTTCCCACTCTAAGCCTGCAGTGCCAGAAGGAACGATATTCCAGCCTGCAGCGTGCACAATAGAAGGAGATTCAAAACCACCATTCTTCACCAATTCTGTACCACATGGTTCTGGAGTTGGACCACAACCTTCTGCTTTCGGATCTCTTTCGCAAGGATCTGGTTCTGTACAACCCTCCGCTTGAGGATCTTTATCACAATCTGGTGGGCAGTCTGGATTATTCTGGGAATTTTCGGTATCACAGCCTTCTACTTCCCCATCACAGTTTGGTCCATCTACATCAAAATCATAACCAGCCGAAGGACCGCCACCTGTTTTTACAAAAATATTCGCAGAGCCATCTGCATAATAGCTTTTCTTAAACTTAACCGTGATAGTCAATGGTAAAGATTTATCACTCAGATTGTCTAGCTTTATTTGACCATTATTCTTGATTTCAAGCTTGCCTTTCGATTTGGTAACTTTTTTAATATCTCCTTTTTCCCAACAACCAGAAAGCACTACATGACTAATCTCCTTGCCTGCACCAGGCTTTTTACCAGTAACCTTCCAAACAAAAGTGTCGGAAGAATCTGTGCTACTTGGGCTGTGCAAAAAAGCATCATAGCCTCCGGAGCTCTTCGTTTTGTCCTGAGCTATACTTGCTGGAGCAAAGGCCGAGAACATTAACGAAAATGCAGAAACAAAAACAGCGCTACGAATTGCTAACGCACGAAAAGAGCGTCGTCCAGTTGTAACGGCTGAACTTGGAACTGCATGAGTTTTGAAGCCAACTTTTGACTTGGCTTCCGAAATACCATACTTGTTCATATAATTCCTTTATTAATTGCGAATCAATCGCCTCTGTCTCGCAGGCAATGCATTACCTAAGAAACAGTAGCGACTAATTCAGGTTGGTTAATTTAATAATAAATCTATGATTGATAGGCAATCACATTAATCTATTGATATGATAGCTGAAATAAGTATAAACCTGTTGCAAATAAAAGGCAAATTATTTTTTACGCCATATTATTGACAAAAATTCAGTATTATTGTATACTACTTGGTTAATCATTAACTTATTAACAAATGTCTCATTCTACTTCGTCTAGCAGCGGTTCAAGTGGCCCTGGATCAGTACTCGGACTGCAAATGCCGACATTGGGCGATACTGGCTCTATCTTAGGAGCAGTTACCCCAGTCGTCGGCGGTGCTGCAATTTTGCCTCGCACCGGTGATAACCCATTTTTGCTTGTACTAGTTATTACAACAATGGCTATTGCCAGCTTAGTGCTGATTAGCTTCTTTGCTAGCCGCATTATCCGCAAATTTATATAAAACAAAAGCGTTAGAACTATCTAGCGCTTTTGTTTTCTTATTATGTATCAAACTTTAATTACCTCTTTAATCGCTATCTTTGGAACAATCAACATTATCCGAATTGGTTTTTTTATGATTGGCGCAGATATTTATTCAATTAAAGAAGCTGCTCGCGTCAAGAAACAAAAACGCCGTGGCGTCAGACTGCCCTATTTTACAGTAGTTATCCCTGCTCACAACGAAGAAGGGATTATCTTGCACAGCCTGCAATCTGTAGTTAACAATAACTATCCTACTAATAAGTTGCAGATTATAGTAGCGGATGATGGCTCAACAGATAAGACTGCCGACTTAGTCAAAGAGTACAAAAAACTGCATCCAAAGATTTGCCTTGAAATCTTGACCCAAGAGAATGCCGGCAAAGCCCATGCTCTAAATAATGCTATCCGCAGCCTAGCGATAGGTGAATTAGTCATGTGTCTAGACGCTGACTCCTCATTGCATCCTGACGCCTTAAGCGAAGCTGCTCAATACTTTTATGACAAGCGAGTGGTCGCCATGGCGGCAAACGTTAAAATCCGCCCCACAGGCACGCTATTTAATCTCATCCAACAATACGAATATATTGTCTCCTACCAAGTTAGGCGAGCTTTAACAGTATTTAATATTGAATATATTATTGGTGGTGTCGGCTCGGTGTTCCGGCGTCGGGCGCTACTTGAAGTAGGGTTATATGATACCAATACTATCACCGAGGACATTGACCTAACTATGAAACTTCTGCAAAAGGGAAATAAACAGTGGCGGGTTCTTTTT
>DAOLDG010000036.1:0-7387 GCA_035327465.1 Candidatus Doudnaibacteriota bacterium | reverse complement strand
AATTTCTTCAATGCGATTGGCTAAATCAATTGCTTCAGCGTAATCAGTAGTTGTTAAAAGCTGCAAAGCAATGTCGGCATGCTCTAGCCGACCTGCGGCGTTAATGCGCGGCGCAATTATAAAACCCAAAGTCACCGAATCTGGCACCTTTTTATTCAAATCAATTCCAGCGTTTTCCATCAGTAAACGCAACCCAAGCCAGCGAGTCTTTTGTAAAACTTTCAATCCAAACTTTACTAAAATACGATTTTCTCCTAACAATGAATGACAATCGGCGACTGTACCAATCGCCACTAAATCTAATAACCATTTATCCCATTCTGGGATGTGATCCTCTGCACTAACTCCCCGTTGAGCCATCACCAGCTCATGGTTGCTTAATAACGCTTTGGCGAACTTATACGCCACCCCAACTCCAGTAATTTGCTTGTCGGGATAAACTTCTTCGGGATTCTTCGGGTTAATGAGTGTGTAACTCTCGGGAATCGCTCCAGTAATTTCATGGTGATCGGTGATAATCAAATCAATGCCGTTTTGTTTGCAGTATAAAGCCTCGGCAACCGAATTGGTCCCACAATCCACAGTAATCACAACTCGAACACCACGCTCTTTAATTTTTTGAAAAGCCTCTAAGTTTAATCCATATCCTTCCGTAAACCGATCTGGAATATAACTTTCCACCTCTACTCCTAAATATTGAAAAGTTCTAGTTAATAAAGCATTGGCAGTTACGGCATCAGCATCGTAATCACCATAGATTAATATTTTTTCTTTTCGCTCTATCGCTTGCCAAGTGCGTTCTATGGCAGACTGCATTTGAGTAAATAAAAACGGATCATACAAATTGTGATAATCCGGATTCAAAAACCAATCCGCGCGATCGGGGTCGGACAAACCTAAATTATGAAGTAGTTGAACTTGCAAGCTAGATAGCTCGGGAAACATTTCCAGTATGCCTTGGGGGACTACTGGTTTAATTTGCCAATGTTTTGCCATGCGAAAGAGTAAATAACAATCACCTCTTTCCATAATAGCATAACCCGAGTCTAAGCCAAGCTTATTCAAGTTGTTCCATAATTTGTGGAATTAGGCTAACTGATGTCATTTCTTTTGGCTTATCTATGCCTAAAAATTCTAAAATTGTCGGGGCAAGATCCGAAATAACCCCAGACGGAGTCATGCCAGACAAGGAAAGATAATTGCGCTGTTTGGGCGAACGTACAGCTAAGTCTTTAGCAATTACCACCATCGGCACCGGACTAGTAGTATGTTCTTTATTAATGTCTCCGCTCTTCTGATTAAGCATCACTTCG
This sequence comes from Candidatus Doudnaibacteriota bacterium, assembly GCA_035327465.1. Classification (GTDB taxonomy): domain Bacteria; phylum Patescibacteriota; class Doudnabacteria; order UBA920; family UBA920; genus UBA920. Next base: position 6,074 of record DAOLDG010000036.1, on the reverse strand, counting down.
GCATTGCCATGATCGGCAGTAATTATCAACAAGCCATCGACACTTAATACTGCCTGCATAATTTGTTCTAAAAATCGGTCCAAGTACTGCACTGCTTTTATGGTAGCTTGGATATTACCTGTATGCCCCACCATATCGGCGTTAGCAAAGTTCGCCAAATAAAATGAATAGTCTGCGTTGACAATATTTTCAATCAAAATTGTAGTTAGTTCTAAGCCAGACATCTCGGGAAGATCTTCGTAATTTTTTTCATTCTGGGGACTTTGCACAATTTGCCGTTCTTCTCCAGGCAAAGAACCGCTTACTCCGCCATTAAAAAAAGAAGTGACATGCGCATACTTCTCGGTTTCAGCAATATGAAATTGTCTTAACCCTTGACCAGAGATAAGCTGGGCTAAACCATTTTTTAAATTAGTCATTGGGAATGCCACGTGAACTGGTAAATCTTCATAATACTCTGTCATCGTTACAAAGTATAAATCTGCCAAAGGTTGATGAACATTCTCGCTCTGAATTAACTCTGGCTTCATGAATGCTTCGGTTAATTGTAGAGCACGGTCGGAGCGAAAATTGGTAAAAATTACACTATCGCCTTCGTTAATTACCGCAGTTGGTTTTATTCCTTCCGAGTTATTCCGATCTACGATTACTGTTGGTGGAATCATCTCATCAAAAATATTTTGATTATAGTTATTTAAGATGGCCTCCTCGGGAGTTTCGGCAGAAGCGCCACTACCATTAACCATAGCGCGATAGGTGGCTAAAGTCTGTTCCCAGTGCCCACCGCGGTCCATAGCAAAAAATCTACCAGTAACAGTGGCGATTTTTCCCACCCCTATACGCGCAATTCGGCCTTGTAACTGCCTTAAACTATCTAAGGCCACCTTAGGGCCAGTATCACGACCATCGGTAATCATGTGAATATATACTTCCGAAAAGTTCTGCTCGGCTGCCATTCCTAGTATTGCGTATAAATGCTCGCTACTGCTATGAACACCACCCTCGCTAACTAAGCCGATCAAATGTAATTTAGAGTGATTCTTTTTCGCATGCTCGATAGCTTCTAACAACACGGTATTAGAAAAAAAAGTTCGATTAGAAATTGCCGCATTAATACGTGATAAATCTTGTCCTACAATCCGTCCAGCCCCCATGTTTAAATGGCCAACTTCGGAGTTACCCATTTCGCCCCAAGGGAGCCCAACCACAGGGCCCGAAGCCAACAAAGTAAGAGCTGGATAATTTGAAAGTAAATTGTTTAGCGATTCGGGGTTAGCTAAAGCTATGGCATTGCCGTGGCTGTAGGTAGCCACTCCGAATCCATCGAGTACAACTAAGACAATTTTTTTATAGGTATTTGCCATATTAATTTACCTTACGAAATCTTGGAATGATTTTACCATCCACCTCTACCTCGGCGATAAAGTCGGTTTCTGTTCTAATCCAAACCTCTGATTTAGGGTTTTCATACAGCGCTTTATAAACGACTGCTGGTTCTCCAGTGGCCTCCAAAAGCCCGACCGCGATGACTTCGTACCGACCACCTTTATAATGTTCGTATGTACCCAATTCTATCATTACTGTTTTAGCTCCTCGGCAATTTGCAGTAGTCGATTATACTTAGCTAACCGCTCGCCGCGCGCAAGACTTCCTGCTTTAATATAATCAGCCGAAACCGCAACAGCTAAATCTGCAATAAAGTCATCGGTCGTTTCCCCACTGCGATGCGATATCACAACTTTATAATTGTATCGCTTAGCAAGTTGAATAGTTTCCATTGTTTCGGATAGAGTGCCAATCTGATTTGGTTTAATTAAGATACTATTTGCTACCCCTGCAATAATACCAGCCTGAAAACGTAGTGGATTTGTAACGAATAAATCATCGCCCACCAAATTAACTTCACCACCTATGTGCATAGTCAATTTCTGCCAACCAGCTAAATCATCTTCGCTACAACCATCCTCAATTACCTCCAGACCATACCGTTTAGCCCAGCGAGTATACAGTCGATAGATACTAATGGGCTTGAAATATTTTTTGTCCGCACGTAAACGATATATCTCTTTTTGTTTATCATAAAATTCACTAGCTGCTGCGTCGATTCCCAAAGCCATATCCCGGCCAAGTTTAAGCTTAGCTGTCTTTAATGCTAGCATCAACAATCGCAAAGCTTTTTCGTTAGAGTAAAGTTTTGGCGCAAAACCGCCTTCGTCGCCAACAGAAACTGCTAATTTCTTTTTTATTAATATAGCTTTAAGACTCGCGATAGCTCGCCAAGTAAGTTCGAGTTGCGTAGCAAAATTTCCTCGTTTCGGGATGAAAAAAAATTCTTGGATATCGGTACCACTATCGGCATGCAAGCCACCGTTAAGCACATTAACTAGCGGTGTGGGTATTGTTTTTGGTTTTGAAAAATCATAACTGCGAGCAAGCCACAAATACAAAGGTTGGGTACGCAAAACGCTGGCCAATCGCGCTGTAGCTAATGATACCCCCAATATTGCATTCGCGCCCAATTTACGCTTATTCTCTGTACCATCCTTCTTAATCATTAGCGCGTCGATACGGCTCTGTTCTACTACTGGCACACCTTTTAATAACGGTCCCAACACGCGCTCCACATTTCGCACGGCCTTGCTTACCCCAATACCACCAAACTTCTTACCACCATCACGCAATTCTACAGCTTCGTAGCTACCGGTAGAAGCACCGCTCGGCACCGATGCAGTCGCCGAAAACTTACCGCTATAAACCGTTACTTCTAGCGTGGGATTACCGCGGCTATCAAAAATTTGCCGCGCCGTGATATTACTAATTTTTGCCATATAACTTGTTTAGTTTTGTTTCTATAAGAACTAGTTTGCATTTATTATACCATTTTTATGTTGAAATAAAAAACTGGTCACTGCCAGTCATTAGATCTTGATTTAAGGTTTAAACGAATGCTTAAACAATAACCACACTACCGAATAGTGCGCAACGCCTCGATACCGGGCAGTTTGGCACCAGATAAATACTCGAGCATGGCCCCGCCACCCGTAGAGACATGATCAAAATTTTCAAACTGACCTGCTAATTGAATTGCAGCAACAGTTTCACCTCCCCCAGCTACTGCATAAGCTCGACGCTTGCCTGTAGCTCCAATAACTTTAGCTAAAGCCATAGTACCAGTGCGAAATGGCTTTTTTTCAAAATAACCCAGCGGGCCATTCCAGCACACTGTACCTGCATCCTTTAAAATCTTAGAGTATTCTAAAATAGTTTTTGGACCAATGTCATAAATTTTATCTGTAGCTAAAATATCGGTTAAAGGTTTGGCCACAATTTTACTACCAGTACGTTTGTGAGGCGAGTACACTGTAACATCCAATGGAAAAACTAACTTGGATTTTAAATTTAACATCAACTGTTTCGATAAACGTAAATTCACAGCATCGAGTTGATGATGACCAACATCATAGCCTTTGGCATGCAAGAATAAATTTGCCAAACCTCCTCCTAATAAAATCTTATCGGCGCGCTTCCCAAGATGCATCAAGGTTTTTGCTTTATCGGTAATTTTTATACCTCCCATTAACAAGAAAAAGGGTTTCTTCACTCGGGAACCCAACAAGATATCTAGCGCCGCAATTTCTTTAGACAACAAAGGTCCGGCATAACTGGGTAAAAATTTTGCAATGGCAGAAGTCGAACTCTCGGCGCGATGCGAAACGCTAAAAGCATCATTCACATACACGTCGCCAAGTTCGGCCAACTGACTTGCTAAAGTTTCACTGTTTTCCTCCTCACCTTGATAAAACCTAATATTCTCCAGTAAAATAATGTCGCGCGATGATTGTTGAGTAAGAACCAATCGAGTTTCTGGTTTGGTAATATCACCAGTGAATAATATAAAATGCTTCACCGCATATACAGGTAACTTTTCTTCTGCTTTAACATACTTGTAATTTAACTTTTCTGCCAACGACTTCGCTATCGGTTCAAGTGATAAACTCTTCTCAAACTTGCCGGCAGGCCTGCCGAGATGAGACAAAATAATTAACTTATTTCCATTCTTCTGAAGTTGCCTAATGGTTGGCAGAGCAGCTTGAATGCGGAAATCATTCAACAACTTTCCAGATTTATCGATTGATTCGTTTAAATCGAGTCGGAGAATAACCCGCTTATTTTTGAGAGATTTATCTTGTAAAATTTGCTTAATTGACAATATCGTTAATATGTAGTTTAATTATAACAATAGCTTAACCTATTAAATCCCAATGCATCAGGAGGACCCAATGACCTACCTAAAATCGCTATTGTTCCATCCCTGGGACGCTGATAAGTTGTTTCTTACCCCCAAGACAACCTTGCTGGCAATCGGCTTAACTATAGGAGGTGCTGTCATCTTATGGCTCACCTTCTAAGCACGCGATCGCCAAAATGGTTTTTGGTAATAACGAATGTATTTGGACTAGTCGCCATTGGCGCAATCATCGGTTACATTGAATATTACCAATAGCCGTCGCATTTTCCCCTGCCGGATCACACCTCGTGATCCGCTTTTTATTTTTGCAAAGTTTTTCCAACTAACACGCACTGCTCTACTAACCTATTGGAATAACCAAATTCGTTATCATACCATGCAATCACTTTTACCATGTTTCCACCGACAACTTTTGTTAATGACAAATCAACAATTGCAGATGAAGGATTGCCGACTATATCGGAAGACACTATCTGGTCATTAGTAACCGAAATTCTATCTTTGTATAACGGATGATTAGCTGCATCTATAAACGCTTGATTAACTTCTTCAACAGTAATATCTTTAGCCAACAACACGGTAAAATCCGACAAACTTCCCACTGGCGTAGGAACGCGGATTGCCATACCATCGAACAGGCCTTTTAATGCAGGAATAGTTTCGGTTGCCGAAATCGCGGCTCCAGTAGTGGTTGGTACAATATTAGTTGCCGCAGCGCGGGCGCGGCGCATATCATTACTGTGTCCTCCGGGAGGCGGACCATCGACCAGATTTTGTTCTGCAGTATAACTATGAATTGTGGTCATCATTGCCTTTTGAATACCAAACTTAGCATGAAGCACGTGGGCCACAGGAGCGATACAATTAGTTGTACAAGACGCGTTACTAATAATTGCCTCGTCTGTATACTTATCCTCATTTACTCCCAATACAAAGGTTTTTGTCATACCTTCATCTTTTGCAGGTGCCGAAATGATTACCCGCTTTGCTCCTGCTTGCAAATGTGCTCCCGCTTTTTCACTATCGGTAAACCTACCCGTACTTTCGATTACAATATCGACGTCTAAGTCTTTCCAAGGTAAGGCGCTTGGATCTTTTTCGGCCAACACTGTAAATTTCTTGCCATCTACAATAATATGATTCTCGTCAAACGAAACTTCCCTACCATAACGTCCGTAATTACTATCGTACTTAAGTAAACCAGCCAAGGCCTCTGGGCTGGTTAAATCATTAATCGCCACAATTTCTAAATCGTGATTATCTAATGCAATTTTGAAAGCTTGGCGACCAATTCTCCCAAAGCCATTAATCGCAATTTTTGTTTTTGTCATTTTGTTTTATTCCTTTGTAAGCTAATTGATAGACGGATTAGTTTCAAATGTTTCAATTTGATAGCGATTAGAACGCAGTGTGCCGTCATTATTTCTTTTTTCCGAAGTTTGCAAGGTTCCAAACTCAACATATTCAGCATTGGTTAAAGCTTGTGTACGCCAATAAAGTACGGAACCTAATGCCGCTATTCCAAAAAAAATATAAATCAAAAACCTTAACCGTACGTTTTTATCATGTAATCCTAATCCTTGAATTGCCATATTTATGTAACTTGATTTAAGGTTTTAAAAGCTTGGAGCTTAAGTTTAGCTGCTTGAGACACTCCGATGATAGCTGGTGCTAAATACTTGCGCGGATCAACCTCTTGCGGATTTTCTGCTAAAGCCTGTTTAAGTTCTTTAGTAAAAGCAATGCGGAGTTCGGTATCAATGTTGATAATCGATATACCAGCAGTAATTGCTACAATACTTAATAATAATGCAGATGTTGTATT
>DAOLDG010000035.1:0-7395 GCA_035327465.1 Candidatus Doudnaibacteriota bacterium | reverse complement strand
TTTTTCTTAAACACAAGCAGCCCACTTAAGCTCTGAATGTGAACCTGTTCATGAATCACTCGCTCTCCCTATCGGTCATACCCAAGCCGATTTGGTTGGATGTGGTCAAAACACAACCTTGCGTCTGCTCACAGTTCAGCTCGAAGGCAGAAACCCAGTCGCCATCAAAGATTTCTTAAACGGTTATCCAGATTTTGCCGAAGCCACGCTCCAATAATATGAAGAAAATATTTGCCGAATTCGGTATTGGTAATGCCACTATATTTTCCACCGAAATCGAAAATAATGGTCTAGAGTACAGAATTCCAAAGTTTATCAAACCGGTTGTGGTACGTGAGTATTACCTACGCCTCTGGATATTTCAAACGGTTTTTATCGTATCAACTACTTCTGGATTTAATTCATATAATAAGGATAGAAGAAAATTTAAGCTCTTAGTAGGTATTGGTGGAACTGATCGATAAATTTGGTTAATCTAAAAGCCGCCTTATGGGCGGCTTCTACAATACCGATTACTGTCTCGCCTGTACGTGCTCGGCAAAAGTTTTACTAAACACTACTTCACCAGACGGCTGGCGGTGCAAGAAATAATAGAAGTCAGACTTTATCGGTTTTAACGTCGCTTGAATACTACCCAAACTCGGCGCGCCAATCGGGCCTGGTGGCAAGCCAGCATAGCGATACGTATTATACGGTGAGTTAATTTGCGTATCGCTAATACTCACTCCGGGCGTTTTTTTACCCGTTATATAATTCACTGTAGCGTCACTTTCGAGCCCTTGGCCAATCATTAAACGATTGTAGAATACCCCTGCTATTAGAGCACGTTCTTCCGTTAAGCTCATCGGCCCCGAACCGCCGCCTTCGCGTTCTACGATTGAAGCCAGCGTAATAATGTCGTATAACGATAACCCAGCAATATTATCCCCACCGGTTGGTCTTAAGCCTTCAAATCCTGGGATTGCAAAATCATTACCTGCGGAAGTAACGCCCAACGTACCAACGCGCCTCGAAAAATTTTCGAGCATCTTAATAATAACATCGGCTGGCTTTGCGCCTTTGGCAAACCGATAAGTATCTGGGAACAAATATCCTTCTAAAGTAGTGCGAGCAGGTTTTTGAATTAATGGAAAATTGCTAGTATCAAAATCTTTCGCGGAGTCTAAAAATTCTTTTGCAGAAAATAGTTCAGCCTCTTCAAAGCGCGTAGCCATTTGCTCTAAAGTCCAACCTTCGATAATCGTTACTTGGACTTCTTCGGCCTTTTGCTGCATTGCGGCAATCCGCGCCCGCTGCTGAGCCTTATAATCCTGCATTTTCTTGTAGGCCGCGCCACCTACCACTAACAATATTATTAAAAATATAAATGGCCAATATTTTCTTAACATAGTAATAAATTCAACTTTGCATGCAACTTGATAGCCCTCAAAAATGCATGAATTACAGATAAATCTTCATCTTATTCTAATACTAATTTTTCACTAAATTTAGCTTGCAAGTGAAAAAATTGCCCAACATAACAAGATTATACCATAACCAATTGCTTGCCAAAAGTAAACTCCCCTACTAATCAGTAAGGGAGTTTTTTGTGATATCACAAAAATTCTATAAAATAGCGCAAGGTCATACAAGCCAGCCAAGACGACTTAACAATGCCGACTGGTTGCAGAAGTTGCAATATAGAAAGTTTCTATTGTTAGTTGCGATGGCTAATACCATCTTCCACATGATCCAACACTTTGCGGGCATGATCCTTGCCGCCCAAACCAAAGGCCAAACCACCGGCAATTGCCAACATCGCGATTACTGCACGGAACAAGTCTTGCAAGAAAGCTTGCGCGATTTGTAATTCCGACAAAGCAGCGATGATAGCAAAAATCATAATTGCCCAGCGAGTCAAAGAACCTAGCATATTAGCGGTTGCAAAACCACCAGCCTTAACAGTTCCTTGAACTACATCACCTAGGAAGTTTGCGGCCAACATACCAAGCAAAATGATTACCATGGCAATAATCACATGCACGGCATAACCTAGCACGTCCGAGTAGAAGTAGTTGGTAATATTCGAGAAGCCTAAAATCTCGGCTGACGCAATAATGCTAGCCAAAATGAAGAACCACTTCACGATCCACTGTACTACGCCAGAAACACGAATGTTACGGCCACTACGTTCGGATAGCCGCTTTAGGCCTAATTGATCCCCCAAACCATCGATGCCAATAGACATCAAAGCTCGTTTGAGCAAATTACCTAAGAACATACCAACAATCCAACCAAGTAATAATACAATTACTGCGGCTAGGATATTTGGCAAAAACTGAATCATCCGATAATACAAGTCATACATAGAATCTTGTATCACTACCGGATAATCACTGTAATAATTCATAATGATTCCTTTCTTTTACAGCTCGCGTTATTACAGAGCTGCGATTTAGCCTCCGGTTATCGACCTGTCCCGGAATAAAATAATAAAAAAGCAACAAGAAAAATCTTATTGCTCTCCATAAATAATAACTTGATAATCTCGCATGCGTCCGCCATCTAATTCTACAAAAAACAAACTTTGTTTTTTTCCTAACTGCAGGCGTCCGTCCGCAACAGGCACAGTTTCCGAACTGCCAAGCAAGAAAGCTTTTACATGCGCATGACCATTACTACGCTCGTTTACATCTACTTCTTCTCGCATTTCGAATAAATCATGTCCATAATTGTCGTCTAGTGGCACTAATCGGTACAACATTTTCATAATATCCTGACCAAGCATAGGCTCGTTATGGGTGAGTCTAATGCTAGCCGTAGTATGAGGGCTATAAACAACAGCCAGCCCATTTTTACAGCCGCTTTCAGAAACGGCCTCGTTCACGGGGCTGGTGATATCTATTAATTCAAATTGTTTGTGAGAAGTCACTTCAATAATTTTGCTAAAGATTGCCATTGAAGAAACCGTTTGTTTCGATTGGGGCGACTAATTTAGATTTAGAACGCTCCGAAAGTGCAATTTTTACTTGCTTATATTATATCACATTTTAGTTCAAATTTTGTTGGCAAAGATGAAGCGAAAAAACTTTAAAATTTTTCCTCATAACTAAGCCATAATCTATTCTGAAGCTTGTGCTAAATCCACAGTCGTAGCCATAATTTCACTCTTAATTGGTAAGGAAAACGCAAAAGTGGAACCCTTGCCCACCCCAGAACTCTCGGCCCAAATCCGGCCATTGTGCTGCTCTACGATAACTTTTGCAACGTACATGCCAAGACCAAGACCGGTAGCGTGAGTAGCCGAATCTTTGCCACGGGAGTACTTTTTAAAAATCGCATCTTGAGTTTCTTTATCCATGCCTTTGCCAGTATCGATAACTTTAACCGTAACACTTTCGGCATCATGCTCGAGCTTAACTTCGATGTCGCCTTGCTTAGAATACTTAATAGCGTTGTCTATCATATTATTAACAACTTGACGAATTTTTTCGCTATCCATCATGATGTCGGGAACAGATTCGGTTGGTGCGCGATAAATAATGTGTTGTTTATGCATTTGCGCTAAAGGTTCGAGCTGTTCTACCAAAGCTCCTACCATAGTAACAATACTAGCTGGTTCGAAAAAGAACTCTAGTTTACCGCGCTCGATGCGAGACGCATTAAGCAGGTCATCGATGGTAGAAATTTGTGCTTCGTTTGTTACATTGGTGCGCACCAAGGCAGCTTCAAGCTCTTCGGAGAGTTTTCCAAAATCCCCTGCCAAGACCGCACCAAGATACCATTTAATGGTAGCTGGGGGTGTGCGCAACTGATGGCTCGCAATCGAAATAAACTCCGCGCGTGCTTTGTCTAAGGCTTTTAATTGCTCATTAGCAATTTTTAACTTTTCATACACTAAAGCTTTATCTAAAGCCACAGCAACTACGTCGGTGAAACTGTTGATCGAATCCTTTTCGAATTGATTCAAACTTTCGTAAGTACGGTTGAGCCCCAAGACCAACATGCCGATAACCCCATGTTGAGTTAGCAAAGGAAACATAAACATTGATTGTAAATGTCCTTCTTTGGCTAACGCTGCGAGATGTTTTTCATCTACTACCCCACTCCAGATATCTGCAAGCGCGTCGGTTTGCTTTGCTGCTCTATCCGCAACTACCTGCTGGAAGACAGGATGTTTAGTGACTTTGGTAAGTTTTAAATCATCGAGCTTAATATTTAATTTGGTGAGCGCCTCCGCAAACCTCTCCGATTTAGCAAATTTGAAAGGTACAAGTGTATCGATATTTTCCTCGTAATAAAAAACGCCGACCATTTCCATGTTCAAATCCACGCGAATAGTATCGGAAACTTTGTCTGCTAAAGTGGCTGGATCTAGCGCCAGCAAGCTAATTTGATAAAGCTTTCGCAAAAGCGAAAGCGTTTTGTTGACTACTGCAAGTTCAATATTCCGCTTGTAGATCTCTTCATTGATCTCTTGCAAGTGTTGTTTGTCAGCACCATTAGTTGGCATTTTGTTTTGGCATTCCCATCTCTCTCCACGTGAAGGAGGGTTAGGGCGGGATTATAAAAAGTTTATGTTATTGAAGCACTTCTGGTACCTGCTCCTTTGGTATTTCAACTATTAAATCCTGAACGGCTTGGCGGCAGACTTCTGTTGAGGCCCGGCCGAACAAACGCGAGTATTGGCCAACCAACCTAGACAGAACTTCTTTAGGATCCCCTTCGAATCGCACCTGGCCTTTTTGTTGATCGATGATTTGCAAACCAATCACCTTCTTGGCTTCTGTCCAAGCTAGTGGGCCAATCAAAAGCTCCTGCTCTTTAATGATACGAACAGAAATTTGGTCGAAGATGCTAGTTGGGGTTGCTGTCATTTCCATATTTAAGAATCTTGAACTTTATAGAACATGTTGCCGATGGAGAAAATAGCGATAGTCATTAAATAATATGAGACGCTATGAAATAAGTCCAATGCATCACCGGCATAAACTTCTCCATATGTGTATTGATAAGAAAAACTAAAATCAAATACGAATTGAGAAATTAGAGCCAAGAGTAATAAAATAATTGACTTCCTCATCATCCCACCAAGAATATCCTTCGACATAAACAAGGTTAATAATGCAATCGATACAAAAATTGCTTGTCCGATTGGATAGCCAAAATCTAAGAATAACAACCAATACTCACTAGGATCAATTTCATAACCTCTTAATAATAACCAATAGGACACAAACAACATCAAAGCAGGAATCGCAATTGCTAATGCTCTACCTCGAAACTGTTTCAAGCTCAACCTAATCCCGCACACTTTAGCTAACAGATACGAACCATAAATATTAAACAAGACTGCAGCGAAAAAACTGATATCACCCAAGGATGGGTATGGTACATCAATCTCTCTGACAATAATGTAATAACTATAAATGATTTGACCAAGGAACTGTGCGATGAGACCAAAAGCAAACATCGCAATTGCGCTTCCTAATGTACTGTGGAAACCACCCCATTTCTGGGCATACACCAGTCCTGCAATACCGCTAAGTAAAGCAATAATCGAATAAGCTGTTGTGAAATATTGATTCTCTGCGCCCTCGGTTAGACCCCGTGCAAAAATAGTTATCCACCATAAAACAACAATCACAAATATGGCAGTGATAAGATAAAATGCTTTTTTGCTAGCAAATCGACTTAAGAAAGTATTCATATGTAACTTTATTTCGAGATTATAGAAATATTATATCAAAAATATCCCAAGAGCTCTATCTCTGTCTAATAGTATATTTTCTTAGAAAATTTATTGGTCGATATGAATTTTTCGTCGATCGAAGTTGTAATAAACCAAGATCTTCTGCTGTATTTAAGTACTTCACATCCATCCCCTTAAGTATTGAGGCTGTTGCGCTCATCATGTATTCAAACGATCCATTCAATGACCGGATTGATTTGCCAAAATGGCAAATAGTATAGTTTCCTAATAATAAAGAAAAAATCTGATAGCCCAACAGGTTTTTATCCTCATAGAGCGCCAGAGTCACGACTGAGTCGAATCCCCCATCAAAAAATCGATTAATTGCTTTTAACTCATCCCTCATTGACATCCGCAAAAACTCATCACCTGTCTTTTCTTGCATCCACTGTTCAGAAAATTCAAATAATTGATTCTTTTGAGACACATCACTGACATCAATCCTTTCTAGCTGTAGCCTAGGATGGTTCCGTTCAAATCTATTAAATAATTTTCTTTTGTGTTTATACTGTGGACCTTCATACTTTGATAAATCCGAAATATTATAAATATAATCACAATTTGCCAAGTCAATTTCGATTATGTAACGATCCAGTTCTATACCACTTAAAGACACCTCGGGAATATACTTTAATTTGGGCTCTGTTACGCCCTGTAAAATCAAATACGCAAAAAGGTTCTCCACTGTATCTTTCAGGTCGTTATTTCCTAAATACGATAACGAATGCTCATTATCAAAATAATCGTTAGGTCGAATGATTAAATTACCATTCAGTTCACAAAACTCTAGATTCTGATGTATATTCCATGACCACATCTCAATAAAATTATAGTTTGAATATGGGTCAAACTTCTGAGTGTAAGATTCAATACTGGTTCGATCCGAGAGCTCTAATTTTTTAAAATTCGGAAAAGTTGGCAACATAAATTAAGTAGATAAATCTAATAGTGACACACCTATCGTAACAATCACAATTCCAGCAATCTTCTGTATAACATGTTTTCTCACCAAGGACTCCTTTGCAAATGCGGGAAAAAAGATGGTTAATAAAATACCAAAGATAAACACAAACATTGGCTGCAAACCACTTACAGCTTGAACCAATACGACCGGAGCTAAGAGCACCGCAAAGACTAAAGCTACCTCTGCGATTAAGCCGATTATTTCATTGATGACATTGAGCCCAATGATAGTATGCCGGTTTGAGCGGAGTAAATTCAAAAATTGATCTCGGTATTTCTTTATTGCAAAAAAAATTATTAGCCCCAAAACACCCTTCCCTGCCATTGCCCAAAAGAGCGAACTCATAAATCCTTGATCCACGGCAACATACTTAAATATCACGGCACTAAGCGCGTACAAAAATGTTGCCATCACCATAAACATCATCATTCTGTACTTAAACCTTGTTTGACGACCATTAAGTTCAAGGGCAACAATCATCCCTCCTGTGACTATGAAAGCAGCTGCCCATAATTCACGTCCGCTTATCAGTTCACCTAAAATAAAATAACCCAAGACCAGGCCAAAAACTGGGACCAGTTGGGCTAAAGGCATTACTATCGAAGTTTCTTCATATTCGAGGGCATACAGATAAAATAGGATTGCTAAAGTTAATAAGCAACCAGTAACAAGCAATATTAGTGCATTCGCATGACTAATC
>DAOLDG010000034.1:0-7410 GCA_035327465.1 Candidatus Doudnaibacteriota bacterium | reverse complement strand
GCCAATGAGCAGCTTCTGAAAAAATATTGGGAGCACGGACCATTACCACTTTCTAAAATGGATCAAACTGTAAAACAGTGGACCAAGTTTTTGCAAGCTGTGTATTTGGGCACCGAAGTTATGCCGAACAAACCAGCCGAATCGATAGAGTGGTTAAGCACGCAAGAGCGGCAATTATCAAAAGCCAAGCAACAGCAAATTATTAGCCAGCGGATGGGTCGTTACGTTGCGCAAGCAACTACGGCTTTGCAGGCTATGTATTATTTCTGCACCAGAGAATCTACTGCCGTAGAATTTATCATCGAAAAGAAGTTTCAACTCAACATTCCCTCGACGATTATATCTGGGTTGCAAATTCCAGTAATTGGCTATATGGATTTAGTGCAACGTTTTCCCAGTGGCCGGATTTCGGTAATCGATTGGAAGACAGGACGACGGAGTAATTTTTCGATAGAGAAAATTATGCAACATAAGCAAATGTTGCTTTATGCTTACGCTATTAAAACAGAGTTTAATGGCGTGATTCCTGATATTTTTATTGTGTCGCAAGAAGTGTGGCGCAGTGATTTAGATCCACAAGCAAACACTCTCAAACAACTTCAAAACATACTCACTTCGGATCCCTATTTGATTCCTATTCCAATGTCTCACTATCGGGAGCAGGAATTAGAATTACGGCAGTTGTTTAGCGAAGTTTGGTACGTTTTGGAAACCCTAATTGAACCGCCGCAATCTATTTCTGCTCGACAAGCTGTGGATTCTTGGCGACCAAAGTCGGCTTTAGGCAAGCTAGTTAACTTAGAGAAGAATTTGCAAGAAAGCCGGCCTGTGCCAATGATAAGTCCAGCTTGTGGCTATTGTCCAGCGCGAGATTTATGTCAACAACACAACGCTGATGACTGGCAGAGTTATAGAGAAAAACAGAATCGAGCCAAACCTGCACCAGAGCAAATTCGGCCGCAAGTTAATAGTGCGGTGGTTAAAAGCAGTATTCCAGCTATTCCTATCGGGACGAATTATACTTTATTTCCTGGAGCACCAGAGCAAACTCTCACCAAACAGTGGCGGAAACAGGCTAGCGTCAAAAATTGGCAAGGATTGGGTTTTGTCAAAGTTAAGACTTCTAGCAATAAAGTGATTCGGAAATTGTGGAATCTAATTCCACGGCATTGGTCTGGTGCAGTTTGTCCCTGCGTGGAAGCAAAGTGGCTTTGGGAAGGCGTTTTGCATCGTGCCGATGCAGTGATTGTTGAAGCCGAGCAATATAAGGCTGGTCAGCAAAAGTTGCGCCAGCGCGATGAACGCGGCCGTCTGTTACCCTTAAAACCGCTTCGGAAGAGTGAAGTAGTGTGCGAACAAATCCGAAGCTGTCCGGTGGCTAACTGCCCGCACCGAAAATAACATAAAGCCACCAGCGTTCAGCTGGTGGCTAGTTTACTTGAATGGTAAAATGAAATTAACTCCATGAGCATACTAAATATCGAAAATAAAAGAATAGCAATCGCCTTGGTTGTTATTGTAGTTGGATTTTGTGTTCTAAGTGTCCCATATAAGGACGGCCGCTCGACTTATGCTTATTCAGAACTGATGCGAGATCTTGGTGTAACTCAACGTATTGACAGTGGGGAGCTAATTCAGTTAGGGCCAATATCTAGCCTTGGTGATTTTCATTTTGGACCAGCTTATTATTACTTAATCTATCCCTTTGTAAAACTAATGGGATTTAAGTTATTTTCTCTTGCACTCACGAGCGCCTTATTCATGTTATTCACTATCATTGGTATTTTTGTACTAGCCAAGCGTTGGTTCCATAGTGAATTGATTGGTTTGTTTGCTTCGGGAATAATGGCTTTTTCGATTCTGACATTTCAGCTAACGAAGTATGGTTCGAACCCTAACTTCATCCCATTTTTTTCTATACTGTTCTATTATTCTTTGAGAGAGTTGTTCGTAAATCCAAAGAATGTTGCCTACACCACAATCCTAGCATTCAGTTCTGGGATACTGACCCAATTGCACGCAGTACCTTCTATTGTTGTCCCACTGACGTTAGTTATCGCTTTAGTTTTGACACGATTTCGGATAGCCACTCTCAAAAATGTGTTGGTGTTTACTGTCATAAATATTATCTTATATTACCCCTACTTATATTATGAGTTTAGTAATAATTTTTCCAATATCAAGAATGTTTTTATATTAGAACCAGGTGGCGGAAGCGAATATTTGCAACACCTTGCTCAATTTTATATTTTTTTTCTTAACCCAGTAATTTCGTTGCATAGTTATTTTGATGTATTTAACATTGGGGGGCCTAGTTTTGTTTACTTATTATTTGGTTTGTTGTCACTAGTGCCAGCAGTTTTATATTTCAACTTACGACATCTTAAGTATTTATATTCTAGAGTTAGCAAAATAGATTTAGCAACAAAAAAAGTTATTGTACTATGGATATTAGTTCCCGCTGTGATTTATCTATTACCTTTGAGTAGTCGAGATTTTTATATTTATTATTTTTTTATTATTTTTCCACTGGCTTATCTATTTGCTGCATATGGACTGGATTGGTTATTTAGGAAAGGACTGCACTTGATAGGAATTTATGCGATTGTTTGTTTTTTTATATTACAATTTGTGCAGTTCTTCATGTATTATAATTTGGTCAGTAGCCTGAAATGAAATCTGAACTATTTATAGACAGATCAAATTGACTGTGTGGAGTGCAATTTGACAATCAGTTTTTTTATGGCTAGACTAAAATAAATTACCTCCGTTAAAATATGAAACAAAAAAATGTAATTATATATTTGATCGCAATGGCTATTCTGATTATCGGGGGCTACGCGTTATTTCGGAATGACAAAACCAGTGATCATGGGTTAGATAAGGTATACGATAGTACTACAACAAATCAAAATACAAACTCTGAAACCCAAGAAAATTTTGTAGACACTACTAACTGGATAACTTATAAGAACACCCAATTTGGATATGAGGTCAAGTATCCAAATGATTGGTTGGGTGGAGAAGTGTCAGTCGTAACTGATTATGCAATTTTCTATAAATCAAACAGAGATGCTGGTATGGCGGGTTCTTTTTTGGCAGTTAGAATATTTAAGAATGAACATTCATTAACCTTGGCTCAATGGTGGGAGCAAAAAGATAGTCAAGACGGCGCAAAATATGAATCCCTTGGTGAGGTTAAAGTAAACGGTATTAGGGCATACAGGTATAGGGAAATTGGTGGAATGGGGGAGAATCATACCATTTTTATAAAAAATAATAACATTTTTGATGTCTTTGGTATTGCTGGAGAAAATATATATTTGGGGTTTTTCAATAGTTTAAAATTTAATAATTAACAAATAGCATATGAATAACAAATTGGCGTTCATTGCGGTGCTTGCCATATCTGGTGCTGCTCTAGGCTTTAATGCTTATAGGTCACACAGTGTGGCACAATCTGCTGAAGTAAAGCAATATGTTAATACTTTATCGGGTTATAGAGTTGACTATTCAAACAATTTCTCTGTAAAAGAGGATTACGGTGGTAAGTTGGCTCGTTTTATTTTGTCTGAGGACAAAAAAGTTAGCGTAGCTATTTATCAGAAACAAAATACAAAAGAGTTATCTATAGACGAATGGGCCCATGAGAAATTTGGCAAGATTGGTAAAAATCCAATGGAAAAGCAAGGGGATGTAGTAATAGATGGGGTGCAGGGTCTAAAATATAAAGGCGATCTCCATGGTGATTCTATATTTATATTTTTACCAGCCAAAGATAATATGTTAGAGATAGAATATTATACTCCTTACGGTCAACAAGAGCGTTATTTCAGAAATTTTGAAAGTTTAATTTCAAGTATCAAATTAATAGACTAATATGCGTAAACTTATATTTATTTTTGCTTTAGTCTTGCTGATGAGTCCACTGACAACCCATGCTACCGTAGATGGATTTGATTTTCCTTTAGGTAAGACTGAAGGTACAGGGTATGTTCCAGGCGCTTCACAAGGTGGTTTAGATTTCCTAGACCCACATGATTATCAAAGTGACACGTACGAGGAGTATCATCCTGGCGAAGATTGGAATGATGATAATTCTGGCAATGATTATGGGGGTGATAGTAATGATGCCGGTGATCCCATATATTCAATTGCAAACGGAACTGTATTGTATGCTGATTACTATAGCAGCGGTTGGGGTTATCTTATGTTAATAGAACATCCTTATACTTCCACTGTTTGGTCACAGTATGGACACATGGCTAGTATTACCAACAATCCCAGAACCAGTAATGCTTGGGAAGAAGAAGATGAAATCTTTCGCGGGGAGCAAATTGGTACAGTAGGAGATTTCCCTAACGGCAGTAGTTCTGCTTATCATCTACATTTTGAAATTAGAAAGCAATACCAAGTTGCTCAGGCGTTTCCGTATAACACATCCCACGATAGTCCTTGGCCAGAAAGCGAGGTTGAGGAATATTATCATCATCCAAGCGCGTTCATAGCTGCTAACCGTGGCACCATTTACACTCAAGGTGAAGGCACTGACCAAACGCCGGTGTGGGTCGGGTTGGTTTTGAGGGATTCTGATTATTTAGTGTTACCCCAAACTTCACCGATCAAATTTGTTACTATTAAGCTCGACAGAACATCTGGGGATGGTAGCTGTTATGCGCAAGAATTTAGTCTTCGCATCAGGAATGGTGTTTTCACGTACGCGGACAGCACAAATTCACTCCCAGAGAATAGCGGTGATGTGATGAGATTTGAGTTTGATACAAATACCATAATTACTCCATATAACTTGACGGATATCTTATTAAGGGGGTTGGATGGTGGTGGTTCTGGACCTTGGACATCACCATGTAATGACTGGGATACAAATGTTAAAATGATTGGTGAGGATAATACTACTAACACTAGATATTACAATACCCACAATTCTGATTTTGAAATATTCTTGAAAATCGAAATATAATATACTATTTGAGTATTGATAAAATTTATAGCTAATCATTTATAAACCAAAACCCGAACTTAAAGTTCGGGTTTTGGTTTATTTCCTAGTTAGTTTGGTTTTTTCAAAGTGGCGGTATAAGAACAGATTAAAGATTAGTAGGAAACTGGCGCCGAGTAGTTCCAGAAATTCTTCTAAGGTAACCAAGAGATTGCGTTGCAAGAAAGTATATTCATAAGAAAATTCTGCGGTGTTCCAAAGTTCTACGCCAATTACTAAACCAAAGCAAGCAATACCAATCATAAGCCAATGAATCTTGCCAGTTTGTTGTTTATGCAGCCACTTGATTAGATGCCACACGTAAAATAATCCGACGACAAAAATTGGCGTGAAAAAAGCTAACCACCACGCCGAAGTAAAACCCAAATTGGCCCAGAGCTGGCCGTAACTGCCGAGCCATCCTTCACTGTATTTAATAGCATCACCAAAACGTTCGTGAATTTCGCCTAATTCATCTAAGCCGATATAGGCAAACCCAAACCAGTAAGGCCAGAGCAACCATTTGGCTTGCTTAGTGAGTCGTCCGCTGTAATGAAGTAGCGCAATGATGGCGGCGACAATTGAAGTAATCGTAATCAGTTTGAAGACTTGATACAGCGTGGGCAAGTTTCGTTCTAAGTCGATGTTAACTAGATTATATTGTTGGCCCAAGCTTAAGTGCAGAACTACCATTAAAACATCAAGAGCTAAGACGACCAATAAGATTGTGTAAATTGTTTTAGGAGAGAAAGCCGATGATTTCATAGTAGGTTTAATATTGTCTTAAAAGTTGAAGTGCGCCAAAGAGGGCAGATTTGTCGCCTAGTTTGGCGAGCGCTACTTGAGGTGGTTTGGGATAAAAGGGTAGTAATTTAGATAATTCTGACTGTATTTTTTTTAAGTTCCAGTTGCCATGCAAACTGCCACCACCACCAAGAACTAGGATGTCCGAAGGCCAGTGCATGAGGGTGTTAGCCAAGCCAATTACTAAGTACTGGGCGCGCTTGGAGCGATGACTCCCCTTAATAAATTGTTCCCAAGTTTGTGGTTTATTATATTGAAGGTGTTGCTGACCTGGTTCGGAGTTGTAACCACTATTTATTAACTTACCGTTTATAACCCAAGCCCCGCCAATTCCTGTACCAATTGTGATGTAAGCCACAGCGGCGAGGTTTTTTCCGGCCCCAAAACAAGCTTCACCAAGCGCGCCAAGCGCCGCATCGTTATCTAATTTTACTGGACAACGGAAAGCACGTCGCAGGTTTGCGAGCAGAATTTGATTAGACCAATCCGACAGGTTGGTGGCAAAGACTAATTGAGTTTTTGCGGTATCAAAAGTACCAGCAAAACCACCAGCAATAGCTGTAATCGATTTTTTTCCAGCAAGCTCGCTAATTAGCTCGGTTAATTTCTCGTAGCCTTTGGTAAAATTTTTGGGAGTGCGCACCACAATAGTTTTGGTGAGTGTGTTATTATCTAAACTTTTCGCTACCCGCATTTTACTACCACCGATGTCGAATACGATTTTCATATAAGTTTATTATTGCCCAGTTAACTACTTTTGTAAATTGACTATTAACCTATTGCCGAAACAATGGCTTAACCAACTCGATTAAAGCTCTGTCGTTAGTAGTTTGTTCGTACCAATACCACCATTCCGTACCCCAGAAATAATTTTCTTTTAGTCCAGCTTGGGTAGCGTAATCGATATTTGCTTGAAGTATGGCAGGGCTCATTAAGCGTTGCTGGATTTCTTCGGGCGTGGATTGAGCGCCAACGCCGGCAAACCATGGTTCGGCCTGAAGTTCGACGCCAATCGTTTCATTGGCACCGCTAAAGATTCTCACCAACCCTGCTTTAACGTTATAGGTCCAGGGAGGAAGGGGGTAGGTGGTATACTTTTCTTTTTTGTCCAAATAAACAGTGCGGTACATTGTGGCGCCGAAGATATCGACTCCGCCCCAAGCAGTGGTAATCCACGGGCCTTTCTCGCCGCTATCCGTGCCGACAATCGGCCGATTATCTAAACTTTTTACTAACGCAACCTCCTTCTTATATAGACTGCTTTTTATAATTGGGCAGTTGAGGCCAAAATCAAAGAACGGTTCATTCTCCACTTGCCAAGCAACAATATTATCGTAAGTTTTTAGTTCTAGTACTGTTTTTTCGAGCATCGTTAGTAAGGCGGCTTCTTTTTGTTCTGGGGTAAGGTGGTGATACCAAGCTGGTTCATGGCATTCTGGCCAGCGGGGCAGTTTCCGCCCGACAGCTAAAATGACATTTACATTTCGAACTTCGGCTTCGGTGAGAAGCGCTTTTATCATCGTAAAGTCGAATTCTCCAAGATTTGGCTCAACCTCGCTCCAGTAAGCGGCGAGGCGAACATGCTTCACTTCGAGGTCATCCAAAAT
>DAOLDG010000033.1:0-7506 GCA_035327465.1 Candidatus Doudnaibacteriota bacterium | reverse complement strand
TCGGATTGAACTGGTAACCGACCGCCCTGGTCACGATGTTAAATACGATATAGATTGGAGCAAAATCAATAACGAACTGGGCTGGCAACCCCTGCACAGCTTTGATGAATGGTTAACGCAGACCGTGCAATGGTATTTAGACAACCCTAATTGGTGGAAACCTCTTGCTGAAGAAAGTGAAAATTTTTACCAACAAAATGGCGAGCGGGTACTGTTTCCACCTGTTATCGATACACACTTAGAAACCATAACTTCAGCAGTGATAACTACAGAGCCAAGTCTACCAATTCGAACACCAGTAACAACTTCTAATAATCCTCCACTAACCAAAGGGCAGACTCCCGGCGAATACGACTATATTATTGAAACGGCTATCCCTGGACTCCTCATTATCGAACGACCAGTGTTTACCGATGATCGCGGGTTTTTTCGCGAAACCTTCCGCAAGCAACATCTCGAACAACGGCTCGGAGTTACGCTAGAATTTGTCCAAGCCAACCATTCGCGCTCTAGCAAAAATACTTTGCGTGGTATTCACATCGCGCCATGGCACAAACTTATCACTGTAACCAAAGGTGAGGTACAAGCTGTTTTAGTAGATGCCAGACCGCAATCCCCGACTTTTGGCCAACACCTCTCGCTACTCATTAGCGATCGCCATCCCCGCAGTGTGCTAGTACCAGCAGGAGTTGGGAATTCATTTTTAGTGCTAAGTGAACAAGCCGACTATACCTACCTGGCCACCGACTATTGGGCACCCAACCGCGAACTAAACCTCCGCTTTGATGACCCAATCTTAAACATTACTTGGCTAAGCGAAACTCCAAACTTATCCGAAAAAGATCAACAGAACCCTTACCTAAAGGACTTGTTCCCAACCAATAAATTTTAGAATGAAATTTTTAATTATAGGCAAAAATGGTAACCTGGGCAAAGAATTTATTAACGCTCTAACGAGCGAAGACTTTATTGCATTCGATAGTACAGAACTCGACATCACCGATATCAATCAAGTAAGATCTGTGCTTTTACAACATCGGCCAGATATAATTTTAAACTGCGCAGCATACACGGCTGTGGACAAGGCCGAAACAGAATTTGAAACTGCCAAGAAAGTTAATGCCGAAGGACCTGAAAACCTCGCTAAAATATGCATGGAAATTGATTCCACATTAGTTCATTTTAGTACCGGCATGGTCTTCATCGGAGATAACGGAAATGGTTATAATGAACTGGACAAGACCAACCCTGTGAATGCATACGGAAAAAGTAAGCTACTAGGAGAGCAGTTAATCCAGTCTACAAACTCAAAGCATTATATTATTCGCACAGAATGGTTATATGCTATGCCACAAAACTCCAGCGCTAAAAAAAGTTTCAACGAAATTATTTTGGACTTAGCGAAATCAGGACAACCTCTCAAAGGCGTTGCTGATGAAGTCGGCCAACCAACTTGGACAAAAGATTTGGTAGAAGCGACCTTGCAGCTAATTGAACAGAACCTTCCCTACGGGATTTACCATATCGCCAATTCGGGTAAGGCTTCTAGGTTAGAGTGGGCTCAAGAAATTTTAAAACTCAACGGAATTGATTTGCCGATTGAACCAGTTTCAGGTAAGTCTTTCCCCCGCCCTGCCGCAAGACCACAGTTTGAACTTTTAAACAACACCAAACTACCACAGCTAAGGGATTGGAAAGAAGCACTGAAAGAATATTTTAATAATTAATAACAAATAACATGAAAGGTATTATTTTATCCGGCGGCGAAGGCACGCGCCTGCGCCCCTTAACCAAAGTTACATCCAAGCAACTGCTGCCGATATACAACAAGCCAATGATTTATTATCCATTGGAAAAGTTGTTAAACGCGGGCATTAAAGAAATTTTAATCATTGTAGCGCCAGATCATTGCGGCGATTACATGAAAGTGTTAGGTAGTGGTAAAGATTTTGGCAAAGATGTTCGCTTCACTTACGAAATCCAAGACAAGCCCGAAGGGTTGGCGCAAGCATTTATTATTGGCGAAAACTTTCTGGATGACGGCGACGATGTAGTGATGATTCTGGGAGATAATTTATTTGATGCCGAATTAACCGAAGCTGTAAACAATTTTCAAAACGGTGCTAATATCTTTGTTAAAGAAGTACCCGAGCAAGATCGCACTCGCTTTGGCATGGTAGAATTCGATTCTGACATGAGGGTCAAATCTATCGTCGAAAAACCAGCGGTGCCAATTTCTGCCTATGCCCAAACTGGTATCTATATTTACGACAACCAAGTAGTGTCTGCGGCAAAAAGTTTGCAACCCTCACCGCGAGGCGAATTGGAGATTACCGATCTTAACAACTGGTACCTGGAACGAGGCGAGCTCAAAGCCGCCATTCTTGATGGCGAATGGATAGACGCGGGCACTTTTGAAAGTTATTACCGCGCCAACCAATGGGCTTATCAACGCGCCCAAGCACAAGCAGAAGCCCAAGCACAATCCAAACATCATCAACTGATGCAATATACTAATTACCACGCGCAACTAATGTTGCAACTCCACCAAATTGATGGCAATGCATTTGCGGTACTAACTATTCGGACACCAGCAGTAGAAGAAATAGTTCAACTCACCCCACACCCAACAGCCCAAGAACTAGCCAAAAAGCTCATTGAGCTGCGGCAAATCATCAATCAGACATAAAGAAAAGGATGCTCACTGAGCATCCTTTTTTAATTTACCTTCTGGTAAATTTTACCGAATTAAGCCTTTCATTTCAGCCAGCTTAACGGCAGTATTGGTATAACCGTCACAGCAGAGGTATACCACCCCTTTGCGACGCACCTTCCCAGATGAGACTGCCTTCCAGTACTGCTGGGTAGTCATGAGTAAATGCCCAGCCACGGTCGGATCACTAAACCGATTAGGTTTGTAATCCACATAGACCGCATAAATCGGTACCTGACCACCGAGCAAGCCGCGCTCAGGAATAAAATGGGTAGTTAGCCGAACAGCCTTAAGCACCTCGCAACCAAGTTCGTCACGAACACAGCGCTTCACAGTTGCAAGATGACTTTCGCCTTGCTTTGCGATAGTGCCAGCGGCCTCAATCGTCCAGTGACGCGGAGCATGACGATAGGCTCGGTTCATCACCATCTTTCCGTCCGAATTAATCGGCAAGATGGAAATCCCTAGGTTCTTGCTCAGCTGGTAAGTATAAACCAGCCTAATGTAAGAACCTAGACGAGGTTCGGTCTCACCCTTCTTGGGCGGAAACAAAACCGCATCCCGAAGATGGATCAAATACTGGTCCTCGTCTATAACTCCAACCGGCACTCCAAGCTTATCTTCGACTTTCTTCATAAGCTTTGGGTTGGTGGTGATTTGAGTCTCACCTTTGGTCCAATCCCCAAGCGGTTCTCCCAGCTTTTCTAGCACCTCTAAATAACGACTATACTTACCTTGTTTTGACATTCTTAACCCTCCTACTTGTTCTTGATTTTTCCTCTGAACAAACCGCTCTACGGTTTGGCCTAAATTAATAGACTAGTGATAATAACTAAAAAACTTACCACTGTCAATGTTATAATAAATCTATGAATACTCATTGATTGAGGACAGAAAAAACCGACTTGAAGCCATTAATAAAATCCTAAAAGAGCGCAAGCTAAAACCTCTATCCAAGCTTGGCGACTCGAAACAAAAAGGCGAAGTGGAAATCTTGCGCATTCTTAAAATCCATGACCAAAGAAGAAGTAGAAGCGGATATCGGTAAGCCTGAGGGTATTTCTGATGCTCTATCTATTGTTGGCATCCACTTAGCCGAGCGTTATTTAGAACAAAAATAAAAATCCGGAGCGTAAAACACTGCGGATTCAATGTAGGTGGACTACACAAATTCGTCTTTTTTCATTGTAAGAAAGTGATAATTAGCTGGGAGCGAATCTTTCCAATCTTCCTCATAAAACGGACGAATAGAGTAATGGAAGTTCTTTGTCTCCTTTTCCCACTCAAGACGGACAATAGCTCGACCGCTTTTGCAATCAACGATGGTTGCGAGAGGGTATCGCTTCAGGCGACTTAAGTTTTCCAAAGCATACGACCAGAAGGTGTGAATATCGGCAAAAAGCCAATGCTCACCTTCTAGACCCAACCTGTGATACACATAAATCAACAAATCATTGAAGTTGAGATCATGTTGATTCGTAAACCAGGTCTCGACAACTTCCTGCTTGCCCTTACCTGGATTCTTCGCCTTGGCAAAATAGCAAATATTAGCTGGTCCAGTTACAGGAGCCGAACTTCTGATTAGATATTGTTGCCTGCGAATAGTATGAACGAACTCGCTATCAGCGTTAACAATTTGCGATTCATGCCACCAAGTAACCTGTAGCGAAGAACGACGCACCTTCATATTCTTATGAAAGGGATGTTGAATCGTTTTCTGAGGTGGACGAGGTGAAAACTGCGGTTCTCCTATGGCAGGAACAAGTAAAAACACGTCACTCATCTTTGTGCGATACCCAGGAAGGTCAAAGACCTTTAAGATTTCAAACCGCACGTGATGATTGGTTTGATTCATTCCATCCCAGAACATAAAGTATCGAGCAAAATACATTTTGCCATCCGCCTTAAAAAGCGTACAGAGATTCAGATACGGCTCTTGCTTCACCCTCTCCATAAACTTAGTCATGTAAGTGAGAGTAGTCCGGAAATCTGCGAACTCGTGCGGGTCGGCTTTGCCATACTTTTTCTCAATTTGGATAAGTAGTTTTTGCAAGCTCTTATCACCTGCTGGGAATTCAGTGACAATTCTTTGCTCTTTCCCTTTCCCTTGATCGGGAAACGACGATGAAGTCAAAGTTGTCATGCTAAACCTAGGTCGGAAACTCTCCATAACTACCGAGAGATCAGGCTGATAATCGACCTCCAATACGACTTCTTTCTGTAGTCCTTTTCTTGACTTGGGCATAGAACCCTCCTATTCAATTTTTATAGTTAACCCTCAAGTCACGGACTCTATCCGCAAACCTAGGCTAACACTGTATAGTATGTCATCTAAACTTTATTGTCAATACAAACCAAAAATCCCTTAAGTCTAGTGTTGCGATAAAACCCCAAAGTCTATCCAGAATATATTGTTCAGCTACCCGCCTTTGCGGGGGTTTAAATTTTCTTAACAAAAAACCACGCATTACGTACGATGCGTGGTTTTTCTAAAGTTAAAGCTTGGTGATTTCCACTTCGGTGTAAGCTTGGCGGTGGCCAATCTTGCGGCGGTACTTGCTCTTGGGCTTGTACTTGAGCACGTCGATCTTTTTGCCGCGGCCTTGCTTTGTGATCTTGGCTTCGACAGCTGCATCTTTGAGGGCGGGCTTGCCGAGCTGATAATCTTTTTCGGAAATAGTAGCCAGCACCTGGTCGAAAGTAACTTTATCGCCGGCTGCGCCTTCTAGTTTCTCGACTTGAATTTTATCGCCTTTGGCAACCAAGTACTGTTTGCCGCCGGTCGCAATTACTGCAAATGACATAATATGATTAAAGTTATTTAATAGTTCCCCGCCTTCACGGAGACGACTTCGTAAAATAAATACCCCACAATTCTAGCGAACCATGGGGTTTTTGTCAATTGAGTTTGCTCTAAAAAGCATTGGGATTCAGGATTGAGAGATTTGTGCTGGTCTTCAATTGTGATCCAGCAGTGAATCGTACAGCACTGTACTCTTCGAGAGCCTTAGTGAAATCACCGGAGTCCAAATAATCTCTGATTCGACTCGAGAAACTTTTTTGAATTTCATGGTCGATTATTGAAACCCGTTTTTGGATTTCTTCTCTGGAGACAATACCACGATTAGCGGCATGGACAATGATTAGTTTCGTAACCGGGCAATTGCGCTTCTTCATCGCATGATGAAGCACCTTATCCCAGACCTCACGAAACTTTAATCCAGACAAGTATTTTCGAGCACCCCTTACATCTTTTTCTAGCAAGAGATCTCTAAGATCTTGGTAAATCTTTTCAACATCAAACTCTTCAGCCGTTGCTTGGGATTGCATTCATTCCTCCTGTTTTTGAATAACAAATTTCAACAGAACCTATTTTAACAAAATCTCACTTATAATGTCAATCGAGTTATCCTCTGGCGGCGGCGATAGGCATAAATTACCCCTAAAATAAGCGCAGCCATCAACATAAACAGCACTACTAGCGCTACAGCTTTACCCATACTTTGCAAAAACACGGCGGTAAAACCAAAGGCTGTTGAAATTGCGTATAAAATCGCTGCGGTCTGTTTTTGCGAAAAACCCAAATCCAATAACTGAAAATGTAAATGCAAGCGGTCGCCAAGAAACGGACTCTTGCGATACCACAAGCGTTGGGCAATCACCCAAGCCACATCCAAAATCGGAATTCCCATTACTAACAATGCGGTTGCAATTTTACCGCCTAAGATTACCGCCAAAACTCCCAAAATAAAACCAATCAACAAACTACCGCCTTCGCCTAAAAAAATCGTAGCTGGATGGAACGCGTAAACTAAATAACCCGTTAAACTGCCGGCCAAGATTATCGCTAATGTAGCCGTAATCGGCTGATTCACTTGCGCGCTTAACGATAACGCAAACAAAGTTAAGCCGGCAATGAGTCCGATGCCGGCCACTAACCCGTCGAGTCCGTCTAAAAACTTGGTGGTAAACATCATGCCAAGCATCCACAAGAATATAAAAATCCCCGAAGCCGGCAACCCCAGAAGCATAAAGTTTAAATCAATTGGCGCGCCAAAAGGGTTTGATAAAAATTTAATCCCCACACCAATACCCGAAAATACTACGATCAGCGCAGCGACAACTGGCGCAATCCAGAGATATTTCGCTGGTAAATTATACTTATCGTCAATAACGCCGCCAATTACTAAGACCAACGCGCCGAGCATAATTCCCCAGAGAAACTTCGGAGGTACAATTGCTGAATCTATACCACCAGATAGCCAAAATACCCCTATCCCCACTAAGACAACAACAAAAATCGCCACACCTCCTAACTTGGCTACAGGATACAAATGTAAATTCCGCGGCGGACGTGGTACATCTACCAAACCATAATTATTGGCCAGCTTCCGAACCAGCGGAGTCACTGCGATAGCCAGTAAAGCAGTGAGTACAAAAAATAATAAGTACCACATTATCGCTTCGGGCCTTTCATTTCCTCCATAGCAGTGGAAGTTACTTCACTCTTGCGCGCCTTAGGTGTAACCCAAAATTCTAAATATTTACCCAACATCAAGCGAGTTTGCGCCTCAATGGCTGGTAGGCTCCCAAACGCAACCGACACAAATGGCACCAAAAACCATTGTAAATACATCATTACACTGCGCGTCCAGCGGTAACGTTTCGGCCGAGGTGGTAATAAAATTAAATTAATATACACGCTGAAAATTAAAAATCCAGTTGCGATTGTCATTAAAGTTCGCGTAACAGTAGGTAAATTATAGGCTAACACCGTTTGCCTAAACTCTGGC
>DAOLDG010000032.1:0-7553 GCA_035327465.1 Candidatus Doudnaibacteriota bacterium | reverse complement strand
CGCCAAAATCGGGCTGCTTCAACTTTCGTATCATTTCATTTTTCTGCTAAAATAACTTAATCTCACTCGGGGGCGTAGCTCAGCTGGTTAGAGCGCCTGCCTGTCACGCAGGAGGTCGCGGGTTCGAGTCCCGTCGTCCCCGCCAGAAATATCCACATGCCTAAACTTGCAGGGCATATTATGGTCTGATAATATATAAATGGTCTTCGGACCACGAATGATAAATTCCAAAGCATGGCTTCTAGAGGGCCATGCTTTTGGTTTCTAAGCGTAATTTTTGATATACTGAACCCATGGAAAATATACTTTTTGTACTTATCGGGGCCTTATTTCTCGGGTTTATTGTCCTGCTTTACTTCGTCATTCAGGTAAAGAAACAGACCTCGGGAGGACAAAATAACGACCAAGGTTTACAATTACTCCTCGCACAGTTAAATGAACTCTCTCGAACTGTCGATCAAAAGCTGGGCGACTCGGCAAAGGAAATGACCACCGCGATGCGTACCCAATTTTCCGAGTCGGCGAAACTAATTAAAGATGTTACCGAAGGTCTAACCAAATTAGACGACACTAATAAACAAGTTATTTCATTCGCAGATCAATTACAGAATCTACAAGACATCCTAAAAAATCCAAAGCAACGAGGGGTTTTGGGGGAATACTATTTAGAAACTCTCTTAAAGAATGTGTTGCCGCCGAAACAATATCAGATGCAGTATGCATTTAGTAATAAAGAGATAGTAGATGCGGTAGTCTTTGTAAAAGACAAAATCATTCCCATTGACTCCAAATTCTCTTTGGAGAATTACAACAGAATGAGCGAGACCAATGACCCAACCGAAAAACTTCGACTCGAAAAACTGTTTGTAAATGATTTAAAGCTCCGCATCACCGAAACCTCCAAATACATTCGCCCGGAAGAGGGGACAATGGAGTTCGCGTTTATGTTTATCCCACACGAAGCGATTTATTATGACTTGCTAATTAATAAAGTTGGAGCTGCTTTAGAAGATTCGGAGAACTTAATTCAGCGCGCTGCTGGTAAGTATAAAGTTATCATTGTGTCGCCGACTTCCTTCTTAGCTTATCTACAGACCGTCTTGCAAGGTCTTAAAGCCATGCAAATCGAAGAATCTGCGAAACAAATTCGCGTTAATGTCGAGAATCTTCAAAAGCATCTGAAGTCTTACGAAGACTACCACACCAAAATGGGTTCCACTCTTGGCACGGTTGTAAATCACTACAACGCATCATCCAAAGAACTTACCAAAGTCGATAAAGATATCATGCGAATCACTGGTGATAAAATCCTCGAAGAATTACCACAACTAGATAAACCAGATTTAACACAAGATTAATTAACTATCGCAATTTTATGTCTATAAGAAACCCAGACCAGCGCATCGGTGTGTTCGTTGATGTGCAAAACCTTTATTACAGCGCCCGCAATCTTTATAATGCACGCATTAATTTTAACGCAGTTTTGGATGAAGCTGTTGCAGGCCGGAAGCTTATTCGTGCCATAGCATATGTCGTCAAAGCCGATATGCCCGAGGAACAATCTTTCTTCGATGCCCTAGAAAAGGCTGGCTTCGAAGTCAAAACCAAAGATTTACAAACATTTGCCGGCGGCAGTCAAAAAGGGGATTGGGATGTGGGGATTGCTATGGATATCATTAAAATGATGAATAAACTGGATGTGATCGTATTAGCTTCTGGCGATGGCGACTTTGCGCCACTCTTAGAATATCTCCAAATGACCGGTCAGCTCACCGAAACCATCGCTTTTGGTAAATCTACCAGTATTAAAATCAAAGAACTGACCGACCACTTTGTAGATTTAGATGAAGACCGCCGCAAGTTCTTGCGCCCAATCCGCAGCGGTAAAGCTGGCTCACGCACAAGTACAAGAAAGAAGTAGTAAGGTATCATTGGGAACGAAGCGAAGCAATCTGGATTCCCACCTTCGTCTTCGCGATACTTGGGCTTTACCCAAGCAAGCTCGTGCCAATAATGGCATCAGAGATTGCTTCTGGCCACACCCCTCTGTGAAGAAATTTTTATGAAAATTGTAATTGATACAAATGTCATCGTTGATGGAATCAAGGATGATTACTCCTACGAGAAGCAAATCTTAGATGCGGTAATTAGCGGCGAAATCGAAGCTTATGCCAATCACGGTACTATCAGCGAAAACAAGTTGATAATGAAGCAACTCATCACAGACCCAAACTACCAACAGGAAATTAATAACTTGTTCGCACAGATTAATATGGTGCGCAACCGTCGGCAAATTAACATTGTTCGCGACCCAGAAGACAACAAGATATTAGAAAGCGCGGTAGAATCCAAAGCCGACTATCTTGTCACGCGCGACAACGACTTGCTCTCGCTGGATTCATTCCAAGGCATCAAAATCGTTACGCCCGCCGAATTCTGGAATACCTATAAAGACACCGGCAGCGATTTATGGAAACAGTGGGCCGGCTTTTTCAGTGGCAAATAACTCCATCATGTCAATTCTCCTCGAAAGCCTCAATCAAGAACAACATCAAGCGGTCACTCACAAGGATGGTCCGCTTTTGATTATTGCTGGAGCTGGAACAGGGAAGACAACAGTAATCACGCGCCGCATTGCATACCTTATCGAGCAAAACGAGGCCAAGCCCGACCAAATCCTTGCCCTAACTTTTACAGACAAAGCCGCAGGCGAAATGGAGGAGCGGGTGGATCAACTCCTACCGCTCGGTTCGTACGACCTCTGGATCTCCACTTTTCATAGCTTTTGCGAACGAATACTCAAGCAGCACGGTCTGCATATCGGCTTACCCAACGACTTCAAACTGCTCGACAAAACCGGGCAGTGGATTTTTCTGTTTCAAAATTTTGATAAATTCAAACTCGATTATTACCGCCCGCTTGGCAGTCCCAACAAGTTTATCGATGCCATGCTAGATCACTTTTCAAAGTGTCAGGATGAACTAATTACTCCGGATGATTATTTAGATTATGCAAAAAGTCTCCAGTTAGAAACAGGTGCAGTAGAATTAATACACGATGACGATAACGAGACTACAACAGAAGTGGCACGGATAAACGAAATAGCCAATGCCTATCACACCTACAGGCAATTGCTCTTAGATCACAACTATCTAGATTTTGGCGGGCTAATTTTCTATACCATAGAACTACTGCGCCGACGACCAAATATCCGCAAATACTATCGAAACCAGTTTAAATTCATTATGGTAGATGAGTTTCAGGATACCAACATCGCCCAATACGAGCTAATTAAATTACTCTGTAATGACAATAATAATCTGGTTGTTGTAGGAGACGACGACCAATCGATATACAAATTTCGCGGAGCTTCGGTCTCTAATATATTAAAACTCAAAGAAGATTTTCCCAATCTCAAAGAACTTACTCTAATTAACAACTATCGCAATAGCCAAGCCATTCTAGATTTGGCTTACAATTTTATTCAAGCAAATAACCCCAACCGACTAGAATCAAAACTGGGAATCAAAAAACAGCTCAAGGCTCATAACAAAACCAAAAGTACTATTGAGGTAATTGAAGGCAAAGATTTAAGCGAAGAGATGAATCTTGTTGTGCAGAAAATATTAACTTTAAAAGCTAACCATCCAAAATCTACGTGGAATGATTTTGCAATTTTGATACGCGCCAATAGCACAGCAAATGAACTAATCCCAATTTTAGAAGCAACGCAAATCCCCTATAGCTTTGTGGCCAATCGGGGTTTATACAAAAAACCACTCATCGCCGATTTAATTAACTACCTAAAACTACTCGACAACTACCACGAATCAAGCGCGCTGTTTCGAATTTTTCACTTTCCCAAGTTTCGTTTATCGGCTTTGGATCTCGCGCATCTTACTCAATTTACGCGACGTAAAGCACTCTCTTTGTACCAGGTATTGCAAACACCCGAGGCGCTTAAAGAAGTGAGTGAAGACTCAAAACAAAAGATAACCAAACTTTTAGAACTTTTAGAAAAACATACTAAATTTGCGACCGAAAAATCTGCTGTGGAATTATTTGTTCAACTAGTCCAAGATTTAAATATTGCGCAATTATTAATTGCCGATACATTAGAAAATGCCCAAAACAGAGAATTACTAGAACAGTTTTATAAAAAAATTGAGAGTTACACGCAAGAAAATGACAACCGTACTATGCGTGGTTTTATAGAACACCTTAAACTCGAACAAGAGGCTGGCGAAGAAGGCGCAATAAACTTTGACCCAAACAGCGGACCAGAAAGTTTAAAATTACTTACCGTCCATAGTGCGAAAGGTCTAGAGTTTGAGTTTGTATTCATTGTCGGGATGGTCGATTTGCGCTTTCCATCGCGGTCGTACAAAGAGCCGATAGAATTACCAGAACCGCTGATTAAAGAAATCTTACCCGAAGGGGATTTTCACCTCCAAGAAGAACGACGTTTGTTTTATGTGGCGCTAACGCGAGCCAAATCACAGCTCTACTTATCTTGGGCTAAAGACTATGGCGGAGCGCGGACCAAAAAACCTTCCTTATTCTTAACAGAAACCGGCTTGGTGCCAGGTGAATTAGCTCATAAAGCGACTGGAAAAGTTGTCTTTACCAAACCCAAACCCAGTGCCAGACAAGAAATTTATAAGCAACTGCCAGTAAAATTTTCTTTCAGTCAACTCGCTGCCTATGAAAAGTGTCCGCTAGAGTACAAGTACGCTCACTATTTACGTTTACCACAACCAGGTAGTCATTATTTAAGTTTTGGCTCAACCATTCACGCGGTTCTGCAACGTTATTTGGAAAAATATCAACAAGACTTAATTTCACCCCAGCAAGATTTGTTCGAGACTAATTCCCAAGTCCAATTACCACCAGAAAAATTACTAACCGAGTTATATAAAACCGAATGGCTAGACGATTGGTATAAAAGCCAAGAACAGAAGGAACAATATCGCATTCGTGGAAAAGAAATTTTGAAAACGTTTTATACGGCGAGCAAACAGCAATTACCGCGACCTAAATTCATCGAACAATCATTCACTATAAAATTAGGAGACAATAATCAGTATTCATTCAACGGTAAGATTGACCGCGCCGATGAAACCAAGCAAGGGCTAATGATTATTGATTATAAAACTTCAGAAAAAGCGCCGAGTAAAACCACTGGCACTGACATCGATCAGTTACGCATTTATCAATTAGCTTGTGTAGAATCCTTACATTTGCCAGTGACAGGATTACAATATTGGTATTTAGTCCCAAATGAAATAGTAGCAGTACCTCTGGCCACACCTGCCGAATTGCAGGAATTAAAAGCCAAGCTCACCGAAACCATCGAAGATATCCGTGAAGTAGTAAAATACGACCTATTCGAACAAATGCATAAAAAAGCCAAACGTCATGATTGTGGTTTCGCAAATTTGGTATAATTACCTAAGCGGTAATGCAGTAAAAAGCAGAAAGTGATAAAGACAGGATTTAAAGCGATATTGCTTAATCGCTTTCGCCTCCGCCCTGCTTCATACTGCTTACTTCTT
Source organism: Candidatus Doudnaibacteriota bacterium (assembly GCA_035327465.1). Taxonomy (GTDB): domain Bacteria; phylum Patescibacteriota; class Doudnabacteria; order UBA920; family UBA920; genus UBA920. The sequence continues at coordinate 1,998 of DAOLDG010000032.1, read as the reverse complement.
AGCGTTTACTTTCATTTTTATTTACTCCTATAAATCATGATTCCAGGGTTTGATTTACCAGAACTAGTGCGCGCCGTTGGCTATGTTGGATTATTTGCCATTGTTTTTGCCGAAACCGGCTTACTAATCGGCTTTTTCTTGCCAGGCGATAGCCTGCTATTTACCGCTGGTATCTTGGCAGGACAAGGTTATTTAGATATTTATCTCATATTAATTGTTATGTCTGGAGCCGCAATCATCGGAGATAGTGTGGGCTACTCAATTGGTCGGCGACTTGGACCAAGAGTTTTTAATAAAGATAGTTCCCTTATTTTTAATAAGAAACATATCGAAAGGGCTCATAATTACTTTGCAAAGTATGGAGCCATGACTATTGTTATTGCGCGTTTTGTACCTATCTTAAGAACTTTTGCCCCAACGATGGCTGGGGTGGGTAAAATGCCTTATGGAAAATTTTTATTCTTTAATGTAACTGGTGGCTTATTTTGGATCTTTTCTATTACACTCCTTGGCTACTACCTAGGGCTTAAGGTCGAACACATCGAAAAGTACATCATTCCAGGCGTTATTGTGATTGTTTTAATTTCGATTTCGCCATACATACGACAATTTGTAAAAAATCCAGACATGCGTGCAGCAACAATCAATTATACCAAAGGGGTTTTCCGCAAACTTTGGCCAAAGCGAGATTAACATGGCAAAAAATGCCAAAAATTTTGAAGAACGACCATGGGGCAACTTTCAGGTTTTATCAGAACTAAAAAACGAAGGTGCACACTCTGATGTAATCATTAAGAGATTAGAAGTTTACCCAGGTAAGCGCCTATCCTATCAACAACACAAGCTTCGCCATGAACATTGGTTCGCTTTGTCGGGAAGTGGATTTGCTGTTATTAACGATGAAATGATACCTCTAAAAGCCGGGGAAAGCGTGCAAATTAATATTGGTGATAAACATCGGCTCGACAATCGCCAAGGCACAGAGCCCTTAGTAATCATCGAAATTACTACTGGCGAATTCGATGAATACGACAACGAACGGCTAGAGGACGATTTTCATCGCGATTCAGACTGGCGGAATGAATAAATCTTGTACTCTACAAGATTTCGAATTCAGTATCTATTTGTGTTATAATTAATATGAAAGAATTGTTGTGGTCCACGTTACCACGAAAAAATATCTAATTCCGCTTGTTATCGGCAGCCTATTAGCTGTAACTGGTTTTGTATTTGTATTATTATATATAGACCCGTACACTGCGACGCCCTTAGCTCACTTTTTCTTTTATTTAACTCTGTTCTTAAGTACAATTGGAATATTCAGCTTGGGCAGTTTAGTGTTTCGGCAAAAATTTTTTCCAGGAATTTATGCGGAATTATTCCGAATCAGCATTCGTCAAGGAATACTTATCGCCATACTAATTACTGGATTAATCCTTCTTCAATCCCAAAATATATTACACTGGTGGGTAGGACTAACTCTCACACTATTACTTATCGCAATCGAATCATTCTTTTCGGCAAACTAAAAAAATGACAGGCTCTACAGAATCCAAAACTTTCTACAATGTGATGCCAGAAATTACTAAGGCACCAGTAACGAAACAGGCTGCTGCTCCAAGCGTAACCGCCAACCCCAATAGCCCAGATTTAAGTAAGGCTGTGTCGCTAAGCAATCCACCTAAGAAATCTCGCTGGCCTCTAGTGTTGCTGTTTATCATACTAGGCTTTTTAATCGTTGGTGGAATTGCGATTGGTGGTTATTTTATGTTTTTCAAATCCGACAAGGTCGCAGACAATAACGTAAATAATGTAATTATTCCGCCAACCGAAGAAATTATTCCCGAAGTTACCACGCCTGCCGAATGGCTACTTCGTTATTTTGGCAGTGAAACTTGCATAGAATTAGTACTTTGCGGCGATAAAGCCGATCCCGATAGAGATGGTTTAGATAACTTGGCCGAATATAATGCCGGCACCGATCCAAATAATCCCGAC
>DAOLDG010000031.1:0-7793 GCA_035327465.1 Candidatus Doudnaibacteriota bacterium | reverse complement strand
GGTTTGGGGAAGAAGTTACAAATCCTCGGAGCAACGGAAAATAATTTACAAAATATCAATGTTGATATTCCGCTAGGGAAGTTTGTTTGCATTACTGGCGTATCGGGTAGTGGCAAATCTACTTTGTTGAATGATATTTTAGCGCGAGCTTTATCGAAGTATTTTTGGAATAGCAAAGACGAACCAGGCGCGCATAAGAAATTACTTGGGATAGATCATATTGATAAGATGATTAACATCGATCAGTCGCCGATTGGCCGCACACCGCGAAGTAATCCAGCTACATACACTGGTATTTTCACTTATGTTCGCGATCTGTTTGCCGAAACTCGTGAAGCTAAAATGAAAGGCTACAAAGCTGGTCGGTTTAGTTTTAATGTTAAGGGTGGGCGTTGCGAGAAGTGTCAGGGTGATGGTGTCATAAAAGTGGAAATGAACTTTTTGCCGGATGTTTATATTACTTGCGAAGAGTGTGCAGGGAAGCGTTACAATCGAGAGGCGTTGGAGATCCATTACAACGGCAAGACTATTTCTGATGTGTTAGAGATGACTGTGGACGAAGCTAAGCAGTTTTTTGCGCACGTACCGCCGGTGAAAAGAAAGTTAGATACTTTGTCGGAAGTGGGACTTGGTTATATGCATCTGGGTCAAAATGCCACGACCTTGTCTGGTGGAGAAGCTCAGCGTATCAAGTTAGCGACAGAGTTATCACGAGCTCAAACTGGCCGCACACTATATATTTTAGACGAGCCGACTACTGGTTTGCACTTTGCAGATGTAAAACGGCTTATAACTGTGCTTAATCAGCTCGTAGAAAAGGGTAATTCGGTAATCGTTATCGAACACAATTTAGATATGATTAAAACTGCCGATTGGATTATCGATTTAGGGCCAGAAGGCGGGGATAAAGGCGGCTTTGTGATGGCTAGCGGAACTCCGGAAGATATCGCTAAAGTGAAAAAGAGTTTCACTGGCCAATACTTGAAAAAGATGCTGTAGTAGGTATGCTTAGCTAATAAGGAGGCGATTATGAAAGCAAACGAATTAGAAATATATGACTGGTTTACAATACCGGCTCATCCTCATTGTGTATTCAGCAGGTTGCCGGATGACAAATTTCCGGAACGTGACCACGATACTATCGTCGTGCAGCAGGTCGGCCCAACTCTGTTCAGTCCGATTTCACAGTTATCGGCGGATACCGAAGTCAGCCTTTATAAACTGAATTTTGTAAGGGTAATGTAAGGAATTCGAAATAAAAACACCCGCTTCGTTATTCGAAGCGGGTTTTGTATGAGTAGAACGTGTTAGGGTGAGGGTTTGGATGGAGCACGTTCGGCAGTCGCGGCCATTACTTCTATTAATACTTCATGACAAGGCTTTTCTTGATTGTTATTGTCATCAATTTTGCCAGCTTCAAGAATTTTTTTTGCAAGAAATTTTCGATCGACTGCTTTTTGCAGATGGGTTTGAGCTTGTTCTTCTGGCATTCAGTCCTCCTAAAGACGAAATTTATTTACGGTAATTAAAGTATATCAAAGAAATAATTTTAGACAAATTAATGGCCATCAGCGCTACTAATAACCAGTAATCTAATTGGTGCGTGACAAATAATTGGTAGAGTACCCCTGCAGACAGAATCGTTGTGCCGGTAACCATAGCCACCCGATTAGCTAGTTGCCGGTGGTGGGTTTCGCGCTCGTCTTCTTTGGGGCCTTCGCCAACCAAAGACATTGCCACAACGTAAATTCCAAGAGCTAGCGAAATCCCAACCATCGTACCCATTGCCATCGCATCATTGGTTTGCTTTTGGGATAATAAATATCCAGTCACCATAGCAAGAAATATTAATAACGAGAGATAGTATAAAATAAGTTTCATAGATTTATTTAAGTAGATTATTGACGTTGAAAAATTTGTTCGATTGGCATATTGAATTGCTTAGCAATTTGCATGGCTAATAACAATGAGGGGACGTAGTTACCCTTTTCGATTGCAATTATGGTTTGTCTAGATACTCCTAAACTCATCGCCAAATCTTCTTGGGTAAGGTTGTGGTTTTGCCGCAGTTGTTTAATTTGATTTTTAATCATAAAGTTTAACCAAAAGTGAAAGTGAAGACATGGGTGCCACTTTCCGGAAATTCAATTTCCATTATTCGATTCTTCCCTAAATCCGAATCGAAAAGCGTGTATAAATCGGAACTAGTTATTGTTACTCCTTTGTGAAGAACGCCATCGACATAGATTTTGAGAGTTATAGGCTTTTCGCTCTGGGCGACCATGAAGACTTTGGCAGAATTAAAGTTTAATCTTATTCTGCCGAACCCCGAAGTGTGCACAGCAGCTTCTGGATCAATTCGCCAGCGACCCTCTAAAGCAAAACGATTTCGAGCTAATGTTTTTGGAAACGCATAGATTTGCTCTTCACTGGAGAGTTGCTCGAGTCCTCCAAAGTGTTTTGAACGAAGTGAACCTAGGTAAATTTCTGGAGTTTGAGCCCGGTTGACTTCCGCTACTTGCGGCACTTCGAATTCGCCTTCCAGGCCAAGCAAAGTCCGAATGGCGAGTTCCATTTTTTCATACTCTCCTTCGCCAAAATGTTTGTAAACTATCTCGCCATTCTTATCTATTAGATAATGAGCGGGCCAGAATTGATTTTCGAAGGCCTGCCAAGTTTTATATTGGTTATCTTGCGCAACTGGATAAGTAATATTGTAACGGTTAATTGCTGTTTCAACATTATTCGCCACGCGCTCAAAGGCGAACTCTGGTGTGTGAATACCAATGATTACGAAGCCCTGATCTTTGTAGGTTTGATACCATTTAGTTACGTAGGGGAGAGTGCGAATGCAATTGATGCAGGAGTAAGTCCAAAAATCTACCAACACAACATTGCCTTGCAGTTCTGCTAAGGTTAACGGTTCACTATTAAACCATTTGTTGAGACCTATTAATTCTGGCGCTGGACCGTAGTTAGAAAAAATTGGTTTCTGTGGTTCTGTGAGGTCATTGTTTGATTCGTCTTGCTTAGGCGATGAGAATGAGAGATTTAAAAATCCACCTTCAGGGTTCCGAGATTGCAAAAACAAACCTGCTCCAGCCAGCAACGCAACTAAAATTAAGATATATAAAACAATTTTTTTATACATTTATCTATTTGGTCTAAGTAGCTTACTTTCTAGTGAGCCAAAGTCGTAGACATCTAAGATTTTAGTTTGAAGAACCATATCGTAACCAAAGAAAATTGCCATGGCCATGAGGATAATTACTACACCGAACACTTGTTGAATACGAGTTGTGTAAGGAGTAATAGCTCTAACATACTCGGCCGTTAATTGTCCTCCATAGGCGATTACTAACATTGGAATGCCGGCACCTACAGCATATGCACTCAAAAGTAGCGTAGATGCCACTAAATCGGACTGTGTGGCGATTAAAGTAAGAATAGACCCAAGGACAGGTCCAGCGCAAGGTGTCCAGATTATCCCTAAAGTAATCCCTAAAATTAAGCCACCAAAATTACCATTTCCGGCTGCCCGGCTCCAGCTTGTAGCTCTGGTCGAAAAACCACTTAGATACAGCGTAAGTTTTTCGAATGGGGTTGGCCAAATCATTAGCAATCCAAAGATGCCAAGCATAACAACAGCGATGTGGCGCAAAATATTTGGATCAATATTGAGCGAAGTTGTAATCCAAGAGAGGGTTAGGCCAAGCACAGCAAAAGTAAGGGCAAAACCACCCGCTATAAATAGCGGTCTGGTCTTTGGCCCACCAATCGAACTGCCAAGTAAAATCGGTAGCAGTGGTAAAATGCACGGCGCTCCAACAGTAAGAATTCCTGCAAGAACCGCAAATAATATTTCGAGCATTTATTTTACAAATTTAATTAAGTTGTCGATATCGCCACCAATCCACTTGGTAACTAATTCTGAATCAGGATTAATTTGAACAAAGCTGTGTTGAGTTGTGATTCCATATTTTTTGCGGAGCTCGGAATTGGAATCGTAATCAATTTTTAACACAGTAACGCCGCTTGGAATTTTATCTTCGTTAGACGAAAAAGCCGAATCTGCTTCTCGGCAGAATGGACACCACGGCGCGTGGAAGAATAACACAACTTTGTTTCCAGCCGCATGTTCACTTTGCAAGGTAGCCGACGAATAATTTTGGTAGCTACCCGATTTTTGCACAGCTTGTTGGCTACCAGGACTTTCGGACATAACCTCGTTTTCTGCGGGTCCCATCATCGCCCCACCTTCCATCATATTTTCTGTCTCGGTTGGTTGAGTAACAGTTTGATCTGTCGCTACTTCAGAGTTAGGACGGTTGTTATACATCAAAAAACCGCCCACTAACAGGATGGCAACAATAATTATTGCCCAAATGTAGTTCTTTTGGTTCATTTTAACCCCTTCATTAATTAAGTTAATTATAGATAGAAGGAAATCTAATGTCAAGTTAACTTTACATTGATTAATTTAGACAACTAACAAAATTCCTTGATTCACAGCGAATAGGGGGATTATAGGTTTTAAAATAATTATTCTTTTGGGGATGGAGCAAATAAATGGTTAAGCAACAAATAATAATCATGATTTAGCACTCGACTTGACAGAGTGATAATTTTTTTATACATTAAAAATACTGCGCATTAAGACTAAAGATTAATGTCTAGACTAAATAAAATCTCCCAAAGACAAGCCAAAGTTTTGGCTTGTATCGTAAAACTTCATTCCGAGACTGGTAAGCCAGTGTCTTCTAAAGAGCTTATCGATAAAGGTTATTTTGAGGTTAGTGCGGCTACGCTCCGTAATGAGATGCAGGCATTAGAAGAAGCAAAGTTAATTACTCATCCGCATACTTCTAGTGGTCGGATTCCTACCGACGAAGGGTTTCGTTATTTTGTGAATCAACTTATGGGTCATGTGGAGCTCTCAATAAAAGAGCGACAAGCTTTGAAGGCCGAAATTTTAAAACTTCAAGCTGTGAACGCAGAGATTGGTCGTCGGTTGGTTAAAATTTTGGCTTTACACTCTTCGGAGGCATCCTTTGCCATCTTGCCGGAAGAAGTATCTTCAACAGGAATCTCGAATATTTTAGAGAACCAACAATTGCCAACCGATGATGCTAAAGAAATTGCGCGATTCTTTGATAACCTAGATGAGTATGCCGATCAAATTATGGCCGACTACTCCGATAAAGAACCGCAAACATTCATTGGTAAAGAGCTCACCCTTTCTAAAGGTAGTGATTACTCGATGATTGTCTCTGGTGTAAAGTTACCGTCTGGTAAAAAAGGGGTGATTGGTTTAGTGGGTCCTAAGAGTATGAAGTACCCAAAAAATATTTCTTTAATGGAATATATTACCAAGTTTTTGGGCGGCGGCGGAGCAGTCGTGTTATTAATTACAATTGTAAGTTAAATGGATAACGGATTTTCTTTCTGTCATTCCGGCCTCGAGCCGGAATCTAATGCCAGTCAGGAGATCCTGAATCAAGTTCAGGATGATATAACCAATGGATAACGAAGATAAATTAGAGTTTGATGAAGTTGGTTTAGCTCGCCAGCTTGAGGAAGCCCAGGAAGAAGCCCAAACCAATTTAGCTGGCTGGCAACGGGCACAGGCCGATTTCGAAAACTATAAAAAACGCGAGGAAGTCAAACAAAAAGAGTTGCTCGAGTTTGCCAAAGAGGTCACGATCGTAAAATTATTGCCAACACTCGATGCTTTGCAACAAGGCCTTACTCATGCGCCGAGTGGTATTGACGCAACTTGGTTGCGCGGCATCAACGGCACGTTGGCACAACTCGAAAAAGTTTTGGCCGAGATGGGCGTCAAACGTATTAATGCGGTTGGTAAGCAATTTGATCCACATTTTCATGAAGCAGTTCGAGAGGTAGCAGGGAAAACCGATGGAGAAATCGTGGAAGAACTTCAAACTGGCTACGAGCTCAATGGCAAAGTTATCAGGCCAAGTCAGGTAGTAATTAGTAAGAAAGATGTTTAATGTCGTTCTTCATAACCCTAAGCGGGTAAGCAAAATTTAGTCCGACAGAAAGGAATAATATATGTCAAAAATTATTGGAATCGATTTAGGAACAAGTAATAGTGCTGCCGCAGCAATGGAAGGCGGCAAGCCAGTTATCATCCCAGCCGCAGAAGGAACTTCTGTGGGAGGGAAAGCATTTCCGTCTTATGTGGCGTTTACAAAAGACGGTCAATTGCTGGTGGGCGAACCAGCTCGTCGGCAAGCAGTTACTAATCCAGAAGGCACGGTATTTGAAGCTAAGCGCAAAATGGGTACCAGCCATCGCTATAGCATTAATGGAAAAGAATATTCTCCAGAACAGATTAGTGCGTTCATTTTACAAAAGATTAAGCGCGACGCGGAAAGCTATCTGGGCGACAAGGTAGAAAAAGCCGTCATTACCGTGCCGGCTTACTTCGACGACGCGCAGCGCCAAGCCACTAAGCAGGCTGGAGAAATCGCAGGATTAGAAGTAGTGCGCGTAATTAATGAGCCTACTGCCGCTGCGTTTGCATATGGCATCGATAAAACCGGCGCACATGATCAAAAGATTTTAGTATTCGATCTTGGTGGCGGAACTTTAGATGTGACCATTATGGAATTTTCCGAGCACGAAGAAGACGGCAAACAGCAAGCCACTTTCGAAGTGAAGGCTACTTCTGGCGACACTGCGCTCGGTGGTAAAGATATGGATCAGGCTCTGATTGATTTCATCACCAATGATTTTAAAGTTCAAACTGGGATCGATATCACAAGCGACCGGATGGCAATGAACCGCGTGCGCGAAGCTGCCGAAAAAGCTAAGATCGAACTTTCGACTACTTTAGAAACAGATATTATTCTACCGTTCATTGCGCAAAACGAATCTGGTTCACAGAATTTAGAAATTAAATTAACTCGTGCCAAGTTGGAAGATTTGGTAAAACCAATTGTCGCAAAAATGCGTACCCCATTAGAGCAAGCGATTAAAGATGCCAACTTAACCCCGGCCAATATCGATAAAATTATTTTGATTGGTGGCCCAACCCGTATGCCAGTCGTGGCAAAATTTGTAGAAGACTATGTGGGTAAAACTGTAGAACGTGGGGTGGACCCGATGGAAGCAGTAGCCAAAGGCGCGGCTGTACAAGCTGGCGTGCTTGGTGGAGAAGTGGAAGGCAAAGAAATCCTTTTGCTCGATGTTACTCCTTTAACTCTTGGTCTAGAAACTTTAGGCGGAGTGCGTACCCCATTAATAGACCGCAACACTACTATTCCAACTTCGAAGTCGCAAACTTTTTCTACCGCGGCCGATAATCAAACTTCTGTACAGGTGCATGTTTTACAAGGAGAACGCGAGTTCGCCGCTGATAATAAGTCGCTTGGAACATTCAATTTAGATGGTATTCCACCAGCTCCGCGCGGCGTGCCTCAAATCGAAGTCACTTTCGACATCGATGCTAATGGCATCCTAAAGGTTTCTGCCAAGGATAAAGCTAGTGGTAAGGATGCGCAGATTACCATTCAAGGTTCAACCAATCTTTCTAAAGAAGATGTGGATAGGATGAAACAAGAAGCCGAAGCGCATGCCAGTGAAGACCGCAAACGCCGCGAAACAGTTGATGCTCGCAACGAAGCCGACACTTTAATTGCGGTTTCCGAAAAAACTTTGACTGATGCTGGCGAGAAAGTTAACGCCGAAGATAAAACTGCCGTCGAAGAAGCCATTAAGGAATTGAAGGAAGTAAAAGATAAAGACGACGTAGATATTATCAAAACCAA
>DAOLDG010000030.1:0-8017 GCA_035327465.1 Candidatus Doudnaibacteriota bacterium | reverse complement strand
AGGGGCTGGTCAGGGAGGGGGTTGACCACCCCGTCTCCGCCTTCGGTGGAGCCACCCCTCCTCAAAGAGGAGGGGAACTAAAAAAAGAGCGCCGCGAGAAAATTTTCTCGCGGCGTTTGTATCAGGTCTTGTATTACATTACGTAGGGGCTACCAAAATCGTTATCTGGACCCTTACTTGTGCTTGCCACTGCCGAGCGGGTCAGTGTTGGGGTTCGATAAATGCTCGCTTGGGCCTTTATGTACTTGAAGAATTCTTCCCCTTCAAGCGGGCAACTCCAAAGATCTCGGATACCTGTTAGAAATGACCACTCTTGAACGGTAAGATTAGAGATATTTAGCGCTTCTGCAAGTAGGAAGTGGGCGGGAATTTTCCTTTTCTCAAGATACAGACTCAACTCAACGATTGGAATACAGTTCGCTATTTCGAATTCATCGAGCCCGATTAGGGCGTAGTCAGGTTTTTGGTTCTCCAGAAAACCAACCGCTGTTAGTGCCTCTTTCCGCTGGTTTATGTTGCACTCGAAGCAGTTTATAATAATGCCTTGAGTACAGTCTTCCAGCCGTTGGTGCAGGCTTTGTGGCTTTGGTGCGATAATACAAATTTTATTGATCATAATCCCTCCTAAAGATTTTTGAATAGCTATAAAATAGCGTTGAAATGTCTATGCTAAAGCATTGACAAATCATTATACATTAGGTAGAATATTATGTCCAGTCTAAGGATTGGCATTTACCACACTTGTGGACTTAGGCTCCTGATTTCGGTTACTCGGATTGGGGGCACTGTTTAGGAACCGAATTTTATACTTTCTTCACTAGTCTTCGCCTCGCTTCGCGAGACTGCGGAATCGTTCAGAAAGCATAAAATTCGGTTTTTGATTTGGGGAAAAGAAGATTCGCCTCGCTTCGCGAGGTTCAGCTATATCACCGGAGACGCTTACGAAACATATTTTACGTTTTAGATTTTTTTGGAGAAGGCTTGTTTCAGCGTTTATATTTTTTCTAAAAACATAGTATAATAAGAAAAATTGATACAAAACACCAAAGGAGGCAGGGATGAAAACAATTATCATTATCGCGTTGTTGTTTGTATTATTTTTACCTGCGTCCGCCCAGCGGCCAGGTAGGAACAATGTCAAAAAACCAACCGCAAACCAAGTGGTGCGAACCACTGCCAGTAGATCACGAACTCCAGCAACTTCAGAAAGGCTAGTGGCAAAATCTCGTTTGGTAGAGGTTTTTCCTAGCTGCACCGCCGGAAGTTCTTATCTCACATTTCGGATGTTTCATCACAAAGTATTTGATGAAGCAATTCGAATTGAAGCCCCGAATGCTTCACCCTCCCAATTAATGGGGTGGCAGTCGGTTATTACTGGCTGGGACAACTTAAAAGATCGACAAGTGCTTAGCCAGTTATATGAAGCTTTAGAGCCAGACTCGATTGAAGTTTATCCAGTTGCTCCGAGGTATAATGCCACTGCTGTAAATTTTTTAGTGTTAGTAAGGCAGCAGCCGGCTTGGAACAACGAGGATGTAATCAAAGTTCGATCGATTCTCGAAGAGCATTTACAGACACAGGGCTTCGAGATGAGCTTTACTTGGTGGGAATGTATTTTACCGCCAAGTCCAGAAATGGAGCTTCGTCCAGCACTTAGGATTTTACAATGAGAATTTGTGTCAGCGAATCATTCAATTCGTCGGGCATTTTAGAACAAGCGGGTTAGTCTAAATTAACTAACTCGCTTTTTGTTTGTTAAAGGTTGACGAAATTGATTTATTGGCGTATAATCATCACATTGATTATATAATTTTAAATTTTTATGGGTGTTCCAAAGAAGCATAAAACTCGCAGTGGCCGCGATCAGCGTCGTAGTCACCACGCGTTAAAAGTTGCCACTTTTGCGAAATGTCAGAATTGTGGCGGGCCAACCAAACCCCACCACGCCTGTCCGAACTGTGGGTATTACAAAGGACGCAAGGTTTAAACAAACCGAGCGTTTTTTTGTTATAATTGTATAAATTAGAAATTTATTTTAGATAGTATGGCAAATCGTCATTTACAACGCACCATTGCTTTGCAAGCTCTGTTCGAGTGGGATTTTCATAATCGCCAAGGAAATTTAACGGAGATTTTAGACCGCACTATTAAAGAGTTTTCTTCGGATGAAGCAGGTTTGCAACTTACAACCGAATTGCTTACTGGCGTAATCGAGAAAATTAATGAGCTAGATGAAATTATTATTAAGCACGCCCCAGAATGGCCAATCGATCAAATCACAATTATCGACCGCAATGTTTTGCGTTTGGGAATCTACGAATTAATGTTTCTTAAAAACACGCCTGCTAAAGTAGCCATCAATGAAGCAGTCGAGATGGGTAAACGTTTTGGTGGAGATTCTTCAGGAAAATTTGTGAACGGTGTTCTGGGCTCTATTTATAAGGAATTACCAGACGAACTAAAGCAAGATTAGTTTAGCTCCATTATTTAATTGCCGACTGTACCATTAGGTACGGTTTTATTTTTTCTTTGGTTTTTCTTTCGTCAAATTTGAGGAAAACTTAAACTAGATTTTATCATGACTTCTGCATAATGAAAGCAAGATAATTAATTGCAAAATATTATGCAACAAAAAATTGTGTTGTGGTTTACAGCGATTGCTGTAGCCTTTGGCAGTATGGCTGGGTTGGCGGTAAAAACCGTCGTTGCCCAAACTGCCCCTGCATCGTTGATTATTTCCTCGGTGCAAATCACTGGCGGACCAGGGAAAACTGCCGATGATTTTATCGAACTATTTAATCCTAACCCTTACCCGGTCGATTTAAATAGTTATCGATTAGTGAAGCGCACAGCTACAGGGAGCGCCGATAGTAGTATCAAGGCGTGGCCCAGTGAAACTCTAATTCCTCCGTATAGTTTTTATTTATGGGCTAACACTGGCTATTTAGAGATTGGCGTAGTTCCCGATACTACCACTTCTAGCACCTTAGCCGATAACAATGGTGTGGCACTGCGTTTTGGCCCGCTCGATTCGGGGCAAATTATCGACAGTATATCTTGGGGCAGCGCCGATAATGGCTTCTTTTTGGCGAGCTTCGAAAATCCTGGAGCAGGGGAGTCACTGGCTCGTATTTCGTTGTTCGAAAACCTTGGTCACGAAATTGTAGCTAGCATGCCCCGCAATACTAGTGTGCAGAGCTTACCCGATGAGTTGCCGGTTAGCGTCAACGATGCGTTATGTGAAGTGAATCCTGCTAGTATCACAGCAGAGCCTAATCAAGCTGTGGCTGTTGGTTTGCAGTTCACTAACATTGGTAACACAGTTTGGGGTGAATTAACTCATTTTGTAAAGCAGAGCAATCAAAATGGTGTATTGAATATTGCGTTAGGGGCGTCTATCAATCCCATCGGTAAGTTAGAGCTGGCAGCTCAAGTAACTGCTCCCGCAAATGTTGGTGAGTATCAGTTTACTTGGCAAATGGCAGAAGGTGCAAACTTGTTTGGGCAAAATTGCGCGTTGTCTCTTACCGTAGCTAATGGTAGTGAGCCAGATCCAAACCCAAACCCAACTCCCAGCCCTACTACAGTGCGTATCACCGAGTTATTGCCTAACCCAGCAGGGGATGATTCGGGTAAAGAGCAGGTAGAGCTGTATAATTTCGGCTTACAACCTGTAAATATAACAGATTGGATTTTGGACGATATTAATTCTTGGCCAGTGAGCAGCAATCACTACAAGTTAGGAGAATTAATAATTGCCGCTGGCCAGTATTTAACAGTTACTATTCCAGCAGGGAAATTTGCATTAAATAATACTGGCGGCGACGTGCTGACTTTGTTTAGTTCCAACGGCTCTGTGATTAGCACTGTAAGCTATACAGGCACAGCGCCAGAAGGTAAATCTTACAGTCTAATCGCCGATCAGTGGCATTGGACTGCACCAAGTTTTGGCTTAGCTAATCCGTCGCTTCCAACCACAGAACCAATAGACCCTGTGAACCCTCCAACCCAGGAAGACCCTACTAATCCGCCAGCAGAGCCGCCTGTAACAGAGCCAGTCTTGCAAGGATTGATTATTTCCGAAGTATATCCAGCTCCATCTCCAACCGCAAAGGAATTTGTAGAACTGTACAATGGTTCTGGTGAACCGCTTAACCTAAAATATGCCAAGTTGGTAATAGGTAATCGCGTGGCTAGTCTCCCAGATTTACTACTACCTAGTGGCGGTTATTACGCGGTAATGGGCGAGGAGCTAAAATTACCATTGGCTGATGCTGGTAAAACCATCCAGCTATTGGGTAGTGATAGCACCATTTTACATCAAGTTACCTATCCAAAGGCTTTTAAGGGTCAGAGTTACGCTTTGTTTGGTGAGGAGTTTGCATGGACCAATCAACCAACTCCTGGGATAGCCAATGTTTTTGTTGGTTCTAGCACTACTAAAACTGGCCCAGCAAAACCTAGTGCTGCTTCGGCTGTGAAGACTGCTATAGCAAAAAATCTAACCAATTTGTCTACGCCTGCTAAATCGCCTGGACTGGCTCAAACGGCAAATCCATCAAATGTACATAATGATTCTATTGAGAAAAAAGGCAACCCATGGCAAGCGATTCCAATTGCCTTAGCTAGCCTTTGCGCGGGAGTATTCGCAGTGTATCGATTTGGCTTTCTAGGAGCTTAGTAGAAACACAGTTTGTTTCTCCCAAGACTGCTCCAGTCTTGGGAGAACCCCCATTATTCTATTTGATTCTAGCTAACGTTATGTTAAGATATAGCCGGGAAATTCCTTATGCAAATTCTTAAAAAAATTTGGAAATGGATTGAAATTGGCATTGGTTTTATAGTCAATGGACTAGGGAATTTATTGTTTCCATGATTTTTGTCATCTGAAAAAGTTATGCTATAATAGGAACAATCAGTAATTGGCCAATATGAGTTTAAATAAATCTGATTTAATTGAAGTTTTAGCAGCGCGCCTCTCGATTACCTACACAGAAGCAGAGCGCATGTTAAACGCATTTATAAACTTAGTTTACGAATCTCTTAAGAATGGCGAAAAAGTAAACATTAGTGGTTTTGGTCAGTTCAGCGTTTCTCATCGGGCGCCGCGCATTGGCGTTAATCCTAGAAATCCATCTCAAAAGATTCAGATTCCAGAGTTGAACACTCCAAAGTTTAAAGCTGGCGAAGCTTTTAAAGAAGCTGTCAAGCTCCGCAAGGGTAATAATCACTCGCAGGAATAATTTTAAGTACAGATTGCCTCGGTTCACGCCGAGGTTTTTTTATCTCTAGTTTTTATTCCTGGTGCCGGCGTAGCATTTTTTCATACCACTTTTGGACCAGCCATACATTTTTATTATTACGATAACCCTCAGCGAGCAACGCAAGCAGAAGAGGGTGAAGCAGTCTCTCGTCATACCAAGCGCAGTAACTTATTTCACCGAAGCGACCAGAGGTGGAAGGATTATGAATCACCACCACCCCGACCAACACTTTCTTCGAAAGTGTTGGTCACCCCTCCTCCTGAAGGAGGAGGGGAAGTAATACGTACCCGTTATCCCTGGGTCGGTCTCGTACTAGACTAGCCCAGCCAGGCCCGATTCCTCTATTTACCATTCCATAAATAAAACCACCTAGCGGTGGTCTTATTTATGGAGCGGGTAGGCCTGCCTGCCGGCAGGCAGGGGAATTCCGCCTCGACGGCCCGCAGGCCGTCTGCGTTGCCCGGGGTTGCAACAAACAGCCCCCGGCTGTTTGTTGATCGCTCACCGCAGTCACCTCTGCTGAGGTGCCTTAGTTCGCTTCAACCCGTTCGATTCCTCTAACTCACCAAAAGAAAAAAGCACCAGCAAGCTGATACTTTTTTCTTTGGAGCGGGTAAGGGGAATCGAACCCCTATCATCAGTTTGGAAAACTGAGATAATAACCATTATACGATACCCGCACGCACTGGTTTTGGATTGTTGAATTTATACAATCTTTCACTTGGGCCGACTCCGCAAAGCGGGGGAGGTTAAGTGAAAGATTGAGAGGGACAACAATACGGAAGGTGGAGTGGGTCCGCCAGAGGCGGGCACACGCAACCTGCAGCATTGATTGGCCCGTGGTCGGGAACCCGGGACTCGAACCCGGAACCTCTCGGTCCCAAACCGAGTGCTCTAGCCAATTGAGCCAGTTCCCGTCACATACAATGTAACTATTCTATATCTATATTTGTATTTCGCGCCGCGCCAGTCTTTGGCTAGAGGCACTCGGCGAGTGCACTACATCTTGGTCTGCCTCTGGCAGAACCCAATTGAGCCAGTTCCCATCGCACACAATACAACTAAATACTTCGTAATCTTACTTGAAAATCGGCATTTTGGCAAGATGTATATTGACCAAACCTTTAGAATTTGGTATGATGCATGAATCGTGTTGTTCTAAATTTGGCTACCCAGCCACAACAGGGAATCTAAAGGAGGGGATATGAAGGCATTAACTGCATTAGGAGTTTTTATTACTGCAGTGTCGGTTTCGTTGTTTCTTGTAATCTATTTCCGCAGTGTCGAGCAAGCCAATTTTTGTGAAGAACTACGGCTCGGTCCGGATTGTTCTACTCATAATCGACCGGCTCCAGCTCGGGACGTTCGTTTGCTAATTAGTACTGTGCGAAGTCCGCATCAGGCACACTTATTCGCAAGCAGACGAGAAATCTTCACCAACCGGGTTTCGTATATCGAAGCACGATTGCCAACTGTCGACGGTGTTTACACAATAAATGTTTTCCCCGATAGTGTAACTTATTGGTTTCGCGACCATAGCAGCGAGTCATCCAATTTTACTTGGGCAGACCACGAGTTTGATGGCATGGTAGATTTTGGTGCCATTGGTGATGTGTCTGCTTTGGACGCTAAACACTATGATATTGATTTTCGGAAAGGACTTCACTGGAAGAACGGATATCAGCAACTGTATAACTTTCGGCTTCGAGCCATTCTTATAGAGCTGGGTCTTTGAAGGTAGAATCCAGAATCGCGGCAAGCACAAGCTTGCCGCCTTTTTCATTTGACCAATCTTTGCTGGTGTTTTATAATGCATGAGTAAATGAAAATCAAATATCCTCAATTTCATATCATTTTACCGATGCGCAAATAAGCGTTATTTGCCTTAATCCTTCGGATTGGGCAAAAGCTCTATATAATTGCGTGTTTTTTGTTACTTTTTGGATTTTTATAGGTAGTGCAATTTGGTTGCCAAAACCCCAAAAATCTATGTAACATCTACTAACAAGTGTCGTCTAATCCCCTGAACACCACAGAAGAGAAACAAAAGCTACTAAAATATCGAGTTTAGAGTTTACCTGCCAGAAATTGTGGCGGCATAACCCTGGACTTGAAATTATGTTAAGTTCGGTGTTCTTTATTCACCCGTACACCAATCGAGTTTAGAATTATGTTCTACACTTACATCCTCCAAAGTACAAAAGATGGGGAATTGTATGTAGGCTCTACAAAAAATCTGCGCAAGCGATTTGTAGAACATAATTCTGGACTTGTAAAATTTACAAAGTCCAGAGCACCATTCAAGTTAATCTATTACGAAGCGTATGCTTCTGAAGATGACGCCAGACGACGTGAGTCTAACCTCAAATTACGAGGAAGGGCACACGCTCAACTGAAACAGAGAATTAAGAATTCTCTGGCGTCATAAACTCGATTGGTGTTTGGGTAAATTATTGACTCAGCTTATACCGTTTCTTAAAAGGCGGTTTGCAATTAAGTAGTGAAGGCTAAGCCCCAGCTACCGCAAGTTTAAGCAATCGGTCGAATAGCCGGCGTTAGATTCCTTTGCCTCTGGTGGAAGGAGTACTATGCAGGCTACCGACGAGCGAATAGCTCAACCGAAAGCTTACTCGGGCAGCAAATCTTCTTGGTCGAACTTTTGAGAGTAAACTTGTGCCATTTAGCACAGGGCCGTCGCCACTAAATTATAGTGAGGGCGAGCACGGGTAAACTGAATTATCAATAATCGGTCT
>DAOLDG010000029.1:0-8091 GCA_035327465.1 Candidatus Doudnaibacteriota bacterium | reverse complement strand
GTTTATGTATCAGTATAATCAAGTTGGAGCTGGTTACTGGATTCCACCCATTAATATCTGGAGTATTCCCGACACCTTATTCCGAATTACCCTAAACATTGGGGCGCCAAGTAATATCGTGATGGTGCTTAGCACTCTGGCGGTTGTCTGGATTATCTGGCGCTTCCTTCGCCAATACCAACAAATCGAAAAATGGCTTACTCTTGCGGTATTTCTTGCACCATTTGGTGGCGCATTCTTATTTGCTTTGCTTGCCAAACTTTCAGGAGGAGAATCCTCTGTCTACATGGTGCGCTACTTTATCTTCACTGGTCCGTTCTTGTTGATTATCTTAGCCATGTGGGCAGCTCGCATCCAAACAGCTGGCATCAAATCCTTATTAGTTATAGCCTTGCTCGGAGCCAGTATCTTTAGTGTCTTTTATTACTGGAATGAAGTCGATATTAATGATAAGCCGGGCATGGCTGCCCTTGCTACTTTTGTTCACACCAATGTCGAGCCAGAACATAAGATCTACGTAGCCAGCAGTTTTCAATTCTTTAATTTTAAATATTATCACCTCTGGTTAAACAAAAATTCCAACCAACCACTGCTCTACACCAACGGCAATCTCACCGAAAATTTACCTCATTTCGCTGGTACCGCAATTTTAGTTGATGAAGAATTAGTCCTTAACTTTGCCGACAGTACCGAACCAGGAGATATTGTCTGGGTTATTTGGACTACAGGTTTTGGTGGCAGTAAACCAGTTGTACCAAGTAATTGGCAACAAGTAGATGAACAAGGCTTTGCCGAAGTGCGGCCCTATGTCGGCACTTGGGTAGTTGTCACCGAATACCAAGTCAACTAACCGATAAAAAATCAAAAGAGTCGCCCTCTGTTAGAGAGGCGACTCTTTTTTTTATCTACTGCATGGAGAATTTTCCAAACATAAGAAAGCTTTACCAGGGATTCGCAAATCAATGTAAAAGAGTTGCGCATAACGCTCTGGGGTAGTTTGTTCTAGCAAAAACTGTAACTCCTGAATACTTTGCTGGCTATCCCCGGTGGCATCGAAAATTACTCGATAAGTTCTCCGCACGTCGTTATTTTTATAGAAAATGATGTGTAACTCACTGCTATTGAACGGTAGTTCGAGCATGGGCACGGGTGGAGGTTCTAGTGGCAGGAGTAGTGGACTAATGTCTTCATCTAACTCCTCCTGTTCACTCTCTTCTATCGGTAGAGGTTCTGGCTCAACAGGTTCGGGGGCACGAAAAGTTAAATAAGCCAATTGTTGATTTTCGAGCGTCTCTAACTGGGGTAACAACTCATTCATATACGCCAACAAATCTGGATGAAACACAGGTCGATTGCCAAGAAACTCAACATTCTGTAACAAGCGAATTTTTACCATACCAAGATTAAAGTGATTATCCCAATCCATGCGAGCTACTCCAGAATAGCGCACCAAGCTGCCGTCATTATACACATCATAAACCTCATCAACCGTTGCCAATAAAAACCGTTCGTACTTAGCCACAGCTTCAATACGCAATGTTTGATTACTAATATCTTTACTTACAGAAGACACATAATCTAGGCTCGGCACACGCTCGGCAGCACGAATGATAGTTTCATGATTTAAAATTAACAAATTATGTTGAGGGTCAAAAAAGGAGCGGTCCTTAATTTCGGAGCGAATGGCAATTTCGAACTCCTGCGCTTGAGCATCCGACAAACCAGTGATATCGATATGCTCCACGGATAAAAAATTCGGTACATACGCCAGATAAAATAGCGCTCCCAGCAGTAAGCCAAAACTAATTTGCGACCAGCGCGCGCGCAGTCCCACCTTACCCATAAACCGATCAAAGGCGCTCTCGGATATCTGACGAGATTTTCGTTTATAGCCACGCGCAGTGTCGAGCTTTTGCTTAAACTGCTTGTGCTGAAACCGTACCTTGGAATCTAATTTTTGTTTCTTATTACTAAAAATCATCTAATCTAACTCTCCAACCACTTGCCATACTGGCGAGTTAACACCCTGGCCGCACTCATCGGGTTGGCCAATAATTCTTTCACGATTCGCTCCATGCGCACACCCTGCGAACCTTTCACCAAAATTGCGCTACCTTCTTGCAAACCATCGCGCACGTGATTGGCCGCTTGTCTACTATCGGCAAAAGACACGATTCGCTCGGCAGGAAAACCAGCTTCACGCGCGCCATGCGCAATCAAGAGACCGCTCTCCCCAACCGTAATTAGTTTTTCTACTTTCGCGGCTACAACATACTTCCCGGCTTCCAAATGACTAGCTTTAGTCAATTCGCCTAATTCTAACATGCTGCCTAGTACCGCCACCTTGTGTTGATGAGGGAATCTAGCCAAAATTTCAAGAGCCTCTTTAACCGAATCTGGAGATGCGTTATAAGTATCATCAATTATTAAGGTACGCTTAATCCCTGATAATAAATTAAGGCGTCCGGCTACTGGCTTGTAAGAGCTTAGCCCGCGTTGAATCTTCTCGATTGGTAAGCCTAAAAATAACCCCACACAAATTGCTGCGCCAGCACTCATCATATGTGGTACCCCCACCGCAGGTAACTGCACAGATAATTCCTGTGTTGAAGTATGGGCCACTAGCTCCGATTGAGCAGGGACCATAAATCGTTCGGCAATAATCTCTAGCCTCACGTCGCTGTGTTGATTAAAACCATAACCAATCACTTTAGCCGAAATTTCTTGTCGCAACTGATACGCAGTAGGGTTATCAAAGTTCAGTATTACTGCACCATTACTTGGCACAGCCAAGGCTAGTTTGCCTTTTTCCTGTGCCACGGCTTCAGCAGAACCGAAGAATTCATAATGCGCTACTCCTATTCCTGTAATTACCGCAATATCTGGCCTAGCGATAGATAACAAATAATCCATATCGCCAGGTTTATCTACTCCCATTTCTAAAATTAGTACTGCAGGAAAAGAACCAAACCAGAGCTGCCAATACCCCAGCGCAAATACTTTCAGCCAACCGAACCAACTACGCCCTGGAGAATCGGCTCCAATTATTGCCAACGGCAATCCAATTTCATTATTCAAATTCTTTGCCCCACGCCGAGCTAAAAAAGCGGTAGAAACTACCGCATGGATGGCATTTCTAGTAGAAGTTTTACCTACACTACCAGTAATGCCGATAATTTTTGGCTGATGTTTTTTAATGAGCTGGCGTGCTAAGTTTGCCAACTGTTTAGTAATGAACTTTTTCATATCAACACATTTCGGTTTGTGGCTTCGCCAGCATCATCTGCCATTTCGTCTGTCGCGGTTTCTGGAGTTGGCTTACTCTCTGATTCCGACTCTGGCGTAGTTGACTGCTTTGGCGGCATAACTGCCTCTGGCTTAGCAGGCTGATCTGGAGCGGGTTTTTTTTCTAATCCATCGTCCGCCTTACGATCTTTCTTACCGCCAATCATGGTTGTCCCAACAGCTGCTTGCAAAATTTCTGGTACAGCAATGCTTCCATCGGCTTGTTGGTAGTTTTCCATAATCGCGATTAAAATGCGCGGACTAGCAAAGGCTGTATTGTTAAGCGTGTAGACAAATTTAATTTGGCCATCTGCCGCCCGGTAGCGAATATTTAGCCGGCGCGCCTGCCAATCGGTAAGATTAGAGTCGCTATGAGTTTCGCCATAACTATTGCGGCCCGGCATCCAAGTTTCGATATCATACATTTTATACTTACCCGGACCCATATCGCCGGTACAGATATTTAACACGCGGTACGGTAGCTTAAGGTCTTGCACTAGTTCTTCGGAAATCTCTCGGAGCGTTTCCTGCCACTTGTCGCTTTCGTAAATATCTGCCTTACAAATTACCACCTGCTCGACTTTTTGAAACTCGTGCACACGGTACAAACCTTTGGTATCCTTGCCATAACTACCCACTTCGCTACGATAACAAGGTGAAATACCAACTAATTTAATAGGCAATTGCGATTCGTCTAAAATTTGGTCGGCATAGTAGGCAATAAGAGATGGTTCGGAAGTTCCCGCTAAGAAAGTTTGTTCTTTAGTTTCATCTTCCATTTTAGCTGCATTGGCAACTTGATAAACTTCTGCTTTGCCAGCAGGAAAATGTCCGCTGCCGACAAGTGCAAACTCGCGAACTAAAGTTGGGGTCTGCATTAGTTCAAAACCTTTTTCACGTAGCTTCTTAATTGCGTAATCGAACAAGGCGTTCTGCATTAACACCGCTTCGTTCTTTAAATAATAACCACGAAAACCAGAGACTTCCACGCCGCGCTCAAAATCTACTAGCTTTAAATTAGTAGCCAAGGTCACATGATCTTTTGGCTCAAAATCAAATTTCGTCGGCACAGCGACCACTTTGGCTTCGTCTTTAGGGTCCACTTTGCCCAGCTCTGGCGACCAATAACTCCAAGGAACATTTTCTGAATCATCTTTACCAACCGGCGATTCTGGTGATGGAATATTAGGCACATAAAGCATTAACTCATTAAACTCTTTCTCGATTGTACGAAGCTGTTCTTTTAACCCAGTTTGTCGGCTATCTAGCTCCTGCATCTCTAAAATCTTGGCTTTCTTGTCTGACTCGGATAGTTGCGGCAGTTCTTTCGAGAACGAATTTTTGGTGGCTTGAAGGTTCTCTACTTCGGCGAGCACGGTGCGGCGCTGAGCGTCCAAATCGAGCAAACGGTCCAAATCCAAATCCACGGCCTTGTCCACAATGGCTTGTTTTACTTTATCTGTGTTGTCGCGAATATATTTGATGTCTAACATTTGTTTTCTCTTATATTACTCTTTTGATTTCATTGGTGGGAAAATCACGGTTTCGCGGATACCCTTGTCGGCCAGGACGCTAAACAGTCTTTCCGAGAGGCCGAACCCTGCGGCCGGCGGCATACCGTATTCCATCGCTTCTAAATAATCTTCATCTAACATTTGCGCTTCACTGTCGCCCGCATCGCGCAATTTCATTTGGTCTTCGAATCGTGCACGCTGATCGAGCGGATCATTGAGCTCTCCAAATCCTTTACCAAGCTCTGTGCCGTAAGCAATAATCTGCAGACGCTGAACCACTTTGGGATTGCTTGGGTCGCGCTTAGCCAGCGGTTCTAGCTCGAGTGGCTGATTAATGAGGAATACCGGCTTATCAGAATTAATGCTCGTGCGCACTTTCTTGAAGATGACATCGATTAGACGACCGCGCTGTGCGAAATCTTCAAACTTGATACCTTGCTCGCGCGCGTAATTCTTCAAATCATCATCACTGCAAGTTTCTAAATCTAAGCCGGTATGTTCCTTAAACAGAGCCATATAATCAACACGTTCCCAATCACCGCTCCAGTCGCAAGTAACGCCACCGCTAGTGATTTGCAATG
Source organism: Candidatus Doudnaibacteriota bacterium (assembly GCA_035327465.1). Lineage (GTDB taxonomy): Bacteria > Patescibacteriota > Doudnabacteria > UBA920 > UBA920 > UBA920. The sequence goes on along the minus strand of DAOLDG010000029.1, from coordinate 2,711 downwards.
TGCCGAAAGTTTCTGAAATTACATACTGATACATCTCTTGTAAAAACTGTTGCAGTTTTTCGAAGTCGCCATACGCCCAATAAAATTCCATCTGGGTGTAATCTTGTAAGTGAGTTGTGGAAATTCCTTCGTTGCGGAAAATACGGCCAATCTCGAAAACTTTTTCGTATCCAGCGACTAACATTTTCTTTAAAGGTAGCTCGAGCGAAATTCGCAAAAAGAAATCACGGTCTAGTGCATTGTGATGCGTAACGAAAGGTTCGGCCTCGGCACCGCCCGGAACAGCTTCTAAAATTGGCATATCCATTTCTAGGAAACCGCGCTCCGACAAAAAGTTGCGCATACTCTGCCAAAACTTATTCTTTTTAACAAACAATTCTTTAGTTTCGCTGTCGAGTAAAATATCCAAGTAACGTTTGCGAAGTTTCAATTCCACGTCTTCAATTCCAAAGTGTTCGGACGGAATCGGCCGCAAACTTTTGGCTAGCATTTTGTAATCGTGAGCTTGCAGAGTTTTCTCGTCGGTCTTGGTAATGAATAGCTTCCCTATTGCTTCGACAAAATCGCCGAGATCGAAGTTGTCCACGAAAAACGCAAACCGCTCGCCACCAATATCATCACTCTTCAGTAAGACTTGGATTTGAGCGCTGCCGTCGTCGAGATGCAAAAACAACAGCTTGCCCATACCGCGCATACTGCGGATGCGACCAGCTAAAATAACGCTCTTACCTTCAAGGGCGTCGAATTGCTCTAAAGCCTCTCTATTGGAGTGAGTCCGCGCGGTCTCGGACGGAAACGGCTCCATACCGCCAGAACGGAGATTCTCTAATTTTGCCTTTCTATGCGCGATAATATCGTCTAGTCGGTCGTTCATAAATATAGTTAAATAACTCCTAAATTATAGCAAATTATTGCATAACATGATAATCATAAACTTGACAAATTCGGTAATAAACTCTATAATTTATAAGTCAAAATTTGTTAAAATGGAGGGCTTAAATGGAAGGATACCTGACAGGATACATGACAGCAGAAAGTCTAGCTCTACTACAGCAGGGCGAACTGGTAGATGTGCATACAAAAGGGGGTGAAAATATGTTCGAGGTAGAGATTGACATGAGTACAGTTAAAATGACCGCACGCGATGTCGGCCCGCAAGCCCAGTTGCAGGTTCAGCTATACGACCATATCTGGATGTAAATAAAAAAGCGGCGAACGTATAATACGTTCACCGCACTTTTTTTTAGTTAATTTATGCCCACAATCTCATATTCTTTGTCGCCTGCGGGAGTAGACACAGTTACTTTGTCGCCAACTTTTTGGCCGAGTAAAGCTTTGCCTACAGTAGACTCGTTAGAGATTTTCCCAGCGCCAGGATTAGCTTCATTGCTGCCGACGATGGAATAAGTTTTTTCGTCGCCGTTAGTGCGGACGGTTACCGTAGAACCAATACTGACATTGTTAGTCTGCGTAGCTGCCGTAATTATTTCGGCGTTCTTGATCATATCTTCGATCTCTTGAATCCGGCCTTCGATAAAACTTTGCTCTTCACGCGCCTGGGCGTAATCGGCGTTTTCCGAAAGATCGCCGTGCGCGGCAGCTTCGCGGATGCGTTCTATTACGCTAGGCCGCTTTTCGGTGACCAAAGTTTTTAATTCATCATTGAGCTTCATTAAACCCTCTTGGGTCAATAAGTACTTTTTCGACATATTTTTTAAATCCCCTGCTACTAATCTAGCTTAGCAAGAATGTTGTAAATTAATTTACTAAATATTAGTTAGCTAATGTTACAATTTTTTAATGATAATGTCAACCATAAAGGGTTGTTTTTTAAACAGAATTGCGTTGTTCTGCGACTGTGATTACGTTCTCTAAAAGTTTGGCCACGGTCACTGGTCCAACTCCACCGGGTACTGGAGTTATGTATTTTGACTTGGGTTCAGCTGAATCAAAATCTACATCACCTGTGATAGAACCTTCAGCTTCTGAAGTTCCCGCATCAATAATAATTACTCCGTTCTTAAGATACTGCCCAGTTAAAATACCTGCCTTACCTATTCCAGAAATTATACAATCTGCTTCAGAAATTAACTTTGCAACATTATCGGTGCTAGTATCCGCAATCGCAACCCGATACCCGCGTTGCTGTAACAAATACGTCGTCGGCTTCCCAACTAGTTCTCCGTATCCAAGCACTAAAAATTGTTTATGTAGCCAATCTTCAGGCAAGCTATCTAAAATGTAAGTTATTGCACCAGCGGTTGGTGGAATTAATTTACTTTCATTATTATAAAATTTTTCACTCGAAACAGAATTTAATAAATCTACATCGATTCTTTCTGGAATAGAATTCAAAATTCTTTTTGTATCTAAATGCACCGGTAAAGGTAATTGAATAATTAAGCCACCAAGTTCCTTCCTCTTAGATATCTCTTCAATTTTTGCAATCACTTCTTCGGTATTAGCTTGCGATGATAATTGATGAAGTTCAAATACCAAACCAGCTTCTTGCGCTTTCTGTGCCTTAATTTTTACATACGATAAAGAGGCAGGATCTTCTCCAACTACAATATCTACTAACAACGGTCTGAACGGTAATTTATTTATTCGTTGTTTAGTATGTAAATTTAAATCGTGCGCAAGCGCACGGCCATCTATTAACATAAGCTGTTTCTTGTCATTCCTAGGGCGAGCGAATGCGAGCGAACCAG
>DAOLDG010000028.1:0-8266 GCA_035327465.1 Candidatus Doudnaibacteriota bacterium | reverse complement strand
ACCGAAGGCGGGTAAAACTTTGCCGGCAATATTTTTTAACATCAACTCATGGTTACCGCCCTCGCCCAACACCACAGGATGCTTGCCAGCCACATAATTTATCGCAAAGTTGGTCCGCGAAGTTCCAGTTGGTCCGGCGTAATATTGATTCAGTTGGTATGGAATACTTAATTCATCCAAGGCTTCCAACACATTAGTGAAATGTGTTTTAGAATCTGTGTCTAAATAATCGAGAACGCTCGGCGCTTCTGCAACCACCAACTGACAGCTCAAATTCGTGCATCGCAATACGTTCCAAACTCTACCACTGCAATGATTTACACATTCCTCACACAAATCAAAATCGCGCCCTTTTAAATAATCTTTCAACACACTAACATACCCGCCAGTCTGACTACCATCGCCCACCATATTCACTTCTAACTCCAAGTTTGTCATTCCCAAAGATTGTAAGAATTCCCATACCGCACAAATGACTTGCGCTTCGGATAAGTGATTAAAATTACCCAACACTTCGAACCCAAATTGATAATTTAAATGAGCGGCTTGCCGTTCGTCTTGCTCTATAATATTCCCGGCGTAAAACCATTTGGAAACTGGTTGTTCTTCAAAAATTTTCTGTTGCACATAATAACGTAAAACCGAAGGTAACACACTCGAACGAAGCGCTACCGACTTATTACCCAATTGGGTAAATATTGTCCGCTCCAACACGTGAGGTTGATCGCGAAACAAATCAGTATAAACTTTTTCTTCTTCAACAATCGGTGCCTCAACTGGCATAAAGCCATAGGATTTACCAGTTTTTCTTAAACACTTCAAAATCTTATGCCAATGCGGATGAGTTTGTGTATAAATATCGCGCAAACCATTCATACTGCCTGGCTTGGTAGCGGCCACAGATTTTTTTGTTGCTGTCTTCGGCATTCGGTTTTTACGGCTGACCAATATTGTCAGCAAAAATTAATTAAGAATTGGCTCTGGAAAACGAGGGAATCCAAATTCGGAAATTGGAAAAGCACGGAACCAAGCTTTACCGACAATATTATGAGCAGGCATAATCCCCCAAACTCGTGAATCGCTAGAAGCTAAGCGATTATCGCCCAATACATAATATTCACTGCTGCCTAAGCTCACGATATCACTTTTCCCAAAGGTCGAATCATTATTTGTTAAATATGGTTCGGTAATTACCATCCCATCCGGAAATTGTTCATTAAAAATTTTCACCTTGCCATTATCAACCAAAATTCTCTCTCCTGGTAAACCAATTATACGTTTAATAAAATATTGAGAAGTATCCTTCGGGTATTTAAAAATAATTACATCACCGCGGACTGGTTCGCCAAACCGGTAACTTATCTTGTCCACGACTAAATACTCTTTATTGTGAAAGTTTGGCACCATAGATGAGCCCGAAACCACGAATGGTTCGGCTACAAAAACCCTAAATCCAACCATTAATATAAAAGCGATTACAATAATACGTACTAACTCCCAGAGAAAGGAACCTGTAGTAGGATTTTGCTCGTCTTCTCCGGCTGATTCAATTACAATTTTTTGTTCCGACATATTTTGTTTCTGCAGGTATGTGACTAAATTACACAACACCTGTATAAAATTACAAATAACATTTGAACTATAACACTGCAAGGATTGAGCGCGCAAGAGCAAAATAGTAAAATTTCGATAAATTTTTCTTCAATTTTTCACTTAACGGCAAGCGTGAATTTAGCTATAATATCGAGGTAATTTTATTTTATTAAAGTTTTTCTCAATATTCTTCATGAACCCCACTCCTCCAAAAATTAACAGTACAAATATTAACCGATACGAAGATTTTTTCGCAAAAGCAAGCGCAAAAAACAATGCAAGCCCAACATCGGATTTTAACGATAACGAGCCACAACCACCTCAAAAACCCAAACGCCGCGGCTTAAAAATTACCTTAGCGATAATCATTCTTATAATTTTTGGTTTGGGTGGTTTTGTGGTGGTGCGAGCTACTAGTTTAGCAGATAAAATCTTCGTTGGTAGTAATCAGAGTTTATACAGCCGAATTTCGGATTTATTTTCGGCAGGAAGTGGTAGTAAGCTTATCGGCGAAAAAGACGGTCAAGTTAATGTGTTAATGTTGGGTATTGGCGGACCTGGCCACGACGGACCTTACCTCACCGATACCATGATTGTGGCACAGCTCAAACCGAAAGAAGAAAAAGCTACCTTAATTTCCATCCCGCGCGACTACTTAGTAAATACCAAAGAATTTGGCCAAGGCCGAATCAACGCTGTGTTTGCGCAAACTTTCCAGAAAACTAAGGATTGGAACCAGGCCGGCCAAGCCACAATTGATGTGGTGGAAAAAATGTCTGGTTTAACAATTCCATATTTCGCAGTCATCGACTTCGATGGGTTTGAAAAAACTATCGATTTACTGGGCGGCGTCGAAGTTCAAATCGACCGCACTTTTACCGACTATACTTTTCCAAACAATACAGGTGGATATATCCCGGCGGTGACCTTCACCGAAGGTATCGAACAGATGAATGGTGAACGCGCCTTAATCTTTGCCCGCTCGCGGCACGCTGCTGGCCCAGAAGGTAGCGACTTTGCTCGTGGCGTAAGGCAGCAAAAAATTATTCAGGCCGCTAAAACTAAGCTTGTAGCTTTAAACTTAATAGCCGATGCGCGCAAAATTAACGAGCTGTTTACCATCGTTGGCGACCACTTCCATACCAACATGACTCCAGGAGAAATGCTTCGTCTTTATGCACTCACCAAAGACTATGAATCGCAAAATATCATTAGTCTTAGCCTAGACCCAACTACTGGTTTAATCTGCCCACGCATCTTGGAAGAAAGCGGTGCTTTTGTTCTCACGACTTGCGCTGGGAAAAACGCTCAAAGTATTATTGATTTCTTCCAAGACAGTTTCGATGGTGGCGCAATAATGTCCGAAAAAGCTGTAGTTTGGTTGGCCGACAGTACAGTATCACAAAAACTCTATAAAACCGCCGAAACTGAATTAGCTGAAGCTGGCTTAACCGTTTATAAAGTTATTTACACTGGAAAACCGCTTCAGCAAAATATTGTTTACGCAATCAATCAAAAACCTGCTACCCTTAATTTAATCAAAGACCGAATGAAAGCTAGTGAAGTCTCGCTTGCACCGCCAGGGATTAAAATCGACCCGGCAAAAGTCGATATGATTATTATCCTCGGCTCCAACGACTAGCTTTCGCAACACCGCAACACAATGTTTAATAATTACAGCCAAAAAATGTCAAATCATTTGGCTCAACTTTCATGATGACATCCAGATTACCAATTGTCGCAATTGTCGGCGAGCCAAATGTTGGCAAATCGACTTTGCTGAATAAAATTGCCGGAGTTCGCGCCGCAGTTACCTCGATTGTAGCTGGCACTACCCGCGATCGACAATACATCGACACCGAATGGGCTGGTGTGGCTTTCACACTGGTTGACACCGCAGGAATCACTTTTGGCAACAAGCAAGAGCTAGAAACCGAACTCTTAGGGCAAATTGACAATGCATTAGCCGAAGCAGATTTGGTATTATTCGTCGCGGATGGTAAATCCGAAGCACAAACCATTGATCGACAAGCTTTACTAAAATTTCGAAAAACTAAAAAACCAGTTGTACTGGCTGTAAACAAAATGGATTCTCCAAAAAAATTACGAGAATTCGGCGATGAATTTAAAAAGCTGGGTATTAAAACTATTTTCCCGATTTCTGCCATCACTGGTCGCGGTTTAGGTGAACTATTAGATGCCATCGCCGAAGAACTGAAAAAATTAAACCTCGAAGTGCCAGAAAAACCCATTGGCATTCCTGTTGCAATAGTTGGCAAACCAAACGTTGGAAAATCTAGTTTAGTAAACCATATTCTCGGCGAAGACCGAGTTGTAGTTTCGGATTTACCCGGTACAACCCGCACCGCAATCGATGTGGCGATTCGGTTTAACAACGAAGAATATACCTTAATCGATACCGCGGGGTTAAAAAAGAAGTCGTATCGCCAAGCCCAGCCAGATGTGTATTCGGTGTTTCAAACTTTTAAATCGATACGCCGTAGCGAAGTCGTAATCTTGTTAATTGATGCCACTTTACCCATCACTAAACAAGACCAAGTCATTGCTGGCGAAATTCTTGATATCTCTCGAGGAGTCATAATCGCGGTTAACAAAATGGATAAATTCGATGGTGATAAAAAAGAGTTGCAAGATTATATCTCCCACCACTTTCCATTTTTATGGTTTGCGCCAGTATTTTTTATTTCGGCAGTCACAGGTGAGGGTGTCACCGAAGTTTTAGAGGCAATTAAGCCAATCTTTGAAGCGCGCAGCAAAACCGCAAGCCAAGAAGATATCGATCGTTTACTCGCTTATACAATGGAAAAGAACCCACCGCGCCGAATGCTCGACCAAAAAGTTCCCAAAGTTTATGGGCTTACCCAAACTGGAACAAATTCACCTTTGTTTCAGCTAACTGTTAATCATCCGGCAGCCATTTCCACACAATACCGCCGTTACCTAGAAAAGCAAATTATCCAAAAACTTGGTTTTTGGGGAACGCCAATCAAGCTTACGCTAAGTAAAAAATAGACTTACTCACTATAATTGATGGATAAATAAAACCACTTTTTATTATAAAGTGGTTTTTGATTTTATCCGTGGGCGCTGCGAGCCTTTTCGATTCCCGCATCTAAATCTTCGCCTGTCATGCCAGCTAATTCGCTAGCCATTTCATTTACAAAATCAATTTGTTCTTGATTTTGAATAGCTGGTAATTGTTTAGCTGTCTCGGTATTCAATAACTTTAATAGTTCCTTCCCAGCTTCATGATCACGATTCATTGCTCTAGTAATGTAATCCTGTATAGCCAACATTTGCTCCCGATTGGTAATATCGATTTGAGGGAATGCTGTGTTAAAATCCAGCACCTCCGAATTAATCATATCGCGAACTTGATCTGTTCCATGTTCAATCGGCTGTTCTGCATTCTCGTTAACATATTTATCTTCCATCCCCTCCACCATATGAGAGATATCTGAGCCAAACTCAGAATTGCTTCGTTCATCTAACATCTAAAGTTTTAAATTAATGACTTTTTAAGTATAACATAAAGGCCCCACAGATAACCACGGGGCGGCCAGAAACAAAAATTCTCAATTGACATAAAACCCTTGGCTCAATAGCCGATTCGATTACCAAGAAATTTGCTATACTACTTTTATGAAAATCGTCGTCGGCTTAGGCAACCCCGGTACCAAATACGAGCAAACGCGGCACAATGCCGGGTTTTTGGCGTTAGATTTCTTTATGAAGGACCGTGACGTGATCGCCTGCCAAAGCAAATTCAAAGCGCAAATTTGCGAATATCAGTTTACACCTGTCCCCTCCTTAACGCGGAAGGGTGGCGACGAAGTCGCCGGGGTGGTCAAGGTATTTTTGGTGAAGCCGCAAAATTACATGAACTTATCCGGACAAGTAGTGCGAGAGATTACTTCATTCTACAAAGTTGATTTTAGCAAAGACTTGCTTGTCATCCATGACGAAGTGGATTTACCATTCGGCACCCTGCGCGAAACTAACAGCTCTAGCGCCGCCGGTCATAACGGCGTACAAAACCTAATCGACGAGCTCGGGACCAAAAACTTCGCGCGCATCCGCATTGGCGTGGAGTCGCGCGAGCAAAACTCTCCTCTGCCCACCGACGAATTCGTCTTGCAAAAATTCACCGGCGAAGAATTAAAAACACTCCCGGAAAAAGTCTTCCCGGAAGTGAATAAACTCATCGATAAATTCTTACAAAGATAAAATCGGCGCCAGCCGGTTTTCCTTATTCTCCTGCCCTATCCAAAATAAAACCCCTCATAATTCTGTTTTCGAATGATTCCGCAAGTCATATCCTGAAACAATAATTATAGACCGAGGACTCATGAGAAAACAGAATTGTTGGGGTTTTTCATTTTATCTTCACTACCCCACTCACAAGTGAGAGATACACAGCAATCGCTGCGAGATCTCTACTCACTCGCTACTGGCGGACATATAGGAGGGATGATGTCTGCTGTCGCGACTTGCAAGCAGGATACTGAAGACAATTTTACAAAAATGTTCGCCCGCCGCTTTAAGTCTGGAGTAAATCCAAACTTGTAAATAACTTTAGAGCCAACGTTTCAGTTTTGTGATAAAAGTATACCCCAAATCAGTCAATTTGTCAACTCTAACAAAAAGTCGAAATTTTCAATGGTTTTTAGAAAATATTGAATAAAGCTTTACTCAAATTTGAGGAAAAATTAATCAGGATTTTACCTTAACTCTGCCAAACTAGAGCTATGGACCAGCTTACATTTCCTTTCTATATACTAGCGCAAACTGTTAGCAATGCTCGGCCCGAACTCATCCAGCGACTCGAAGAATGGCACAAGCAATATAGCAGTAAAGAAGTAGAACAAAAGTTAGCATTCAACCCAACAACTTTCTGCCAAAATGTTGGGTTAAATGCTAAACATTCTGCCAAATTTCATTCACTGTATCATGCCAGTTCACCACAACAATTTGAATATACCCTAAACACTACTTCTATCACGGCTATCAATTTGTTTGAGGCTAACTACCCCCCACAATTACGCCAAATTCCCGACCCGCCGCTAGTTCTCTACTGTCAAGGCAATCGCGACCTCTTTCATAATCAACTTACAATTGGTGTAGTTGGTAGCAGACGCGCCACAAGCTATGGCAAGTTAGTAATTCAAAAACTGCTTGCTCCAATCAACAGTCAGTCGGTTATAATTGTGTCTGGCTTAGCTTTTGGAATTGATGCCGAAGCGCATCGCATTGCGCTAAAAAACCAATTACCAACCATTGCCGTGCTAGGCAGTAGTATCGACGAATCTCATTTGTATCCAACAGAAAATATTAACTTAGCTAAAGAAATCTTAACTAATAATGGTTTACTGCTCTCGGAGTATCCGCCGCCAACAGCGGCACGCAAACATCAATTCGTGGCTCGTAATCGAATTATTGCGGGGTTAAGTTCAGCGGTAATTATTATTGAGGCAGCAGAAAAAAGCGGAGCTCTTATCACTGCAGATTTTGCTCTGGACTTTAATCGTACTGTATTTGCTGTACCAGGTTCGATTCTGTCACCAATGAGTGCTGGTCCACACCGACTCATTCAACACGGAGCACTACTCCTTCAAAGCGTACAAGATATCCTCGCAGAACTTAACCTTACTGCGTTAACTCCAGCTATGCAACAACCCCAATCAACAGCTGTAGCTACCCCAAAACTTACGGCCGAGCAACAGCGTGTGTTAAAATATATGCAACTAGAACCCATCACCTTTGAACAACTCTTAGTCACGCTAGCTATTCCAACACAACAACTGCAAGTATTATTAAGCCAATTAGAACTAAAACAGCTGATTAAGCCGATAGGGCCACAACTTTACCAAAAACTTTAACTCTAATTTTATGTATCTTCAATTTACTGTAATTATTTATCTGGCCTTGGCAGTCTTGGTATCAACTTTTGGATCGCCTTTTGTAAAATCCTCCACCTCATCGCTATATGGTGGGCTCGGTGGCGATAGCCTAGAAGAATACTACGATTTTGGCAAACGACAAACCAGGCTAGACCAGATGGAAACCGAAGTTAGCTTTCACGCCGTGGGCGACATTATGCTCTCGCGCAATGTGGCCGGTCAAATCGCCAAAAACCAAAAAGATTCTTACTGGCCTTTTCGCGAGCTCGAAGACGAGCTAGGCTGGGAAGTAGATTTCAATTTTGGCAATCTGGAATCGCCCTTCACTGGCCGCGACGATTACAATCCGTCTGGTAGCTTGGTGTTTAATGCGCCCACTTGGGCATTTTACGGCCTCGACCAATACAATTTCAAAGTGCTTAACTTGGCCAACAACCATGCTCTAGATCAAGGCTTGCAAGGATTACTCTACACCCGAGATTTGCTTCGCCAGCATGACATGGTACCGATTGGGGTTGGCGAAAACTTAGAAGAAGCTTGGCGCGGCGGCATCTATTCTGTGAAAGGTATTCGGGTTGGCTTTATCGGGGCTTCATACACCTCACTAAACGATGGTGGTAAAGCGCGCAACAATTACGTAGCCCGCATGGAAGACACCGAGCGTCTTGTGGAATCGATTAACGAACTCAAAACCCGCAGCGACTTCATTGTAGTCACTATGCATGCTGGGGCGGAATATGTGCGTAACCCCA
>DAOLDG010000027.1:0-8337 GCA_035327465.1 Candidatus Doudnaibacteriota bacterium | reverse complement strand
TTGGTTTTACGTTTCGCACGTAATGAGCACGATTATTTTCGACAAAGCTCCTTTTAAGAACGTGGTTACTACGGGATCAGTGTTAGCGGAGGATGGTACTAAGATGTCGAAGTCTAAAAATAATTTTCCCGACCCAAATATTGTCATCGATCGGTATGGCGCAGACCCACTTCGCTTTTATTTTTTAACTAGTTCAATTGTCACTGGTGAAGACTTAAACTTCTCTGAAGCCGGTGTCTCAGAAGTAAACCGAAAGTTAAGTTTGATTCTTTGGAACACTTTCCAATTCTATAGAATGTATAGTCGCGATACTATTGGCGCCGAAGCACCGCATGTAAATCATAGTCTAGATGTGTGGATGCTATCTAAGTTGTATGCAACCCACGCTGAAGTTACTAAACAGTTAGACGTATACAATAGTGTTAAAGCTGGCCGCGCAATTTCGGAGTTAGTTACCGAGCTTTCGACTTGGTTCGTTCGTCGTAGTCGCGACCGCATAAAGTCTGGTGGAGAAGATGCTCGCACAGCGCTTGGAGTTTTAGGTTTCAGTTTAATAGAAATTAGCAAAATGTTAGCCCCATTTATGCCATATTTAAGTGAGCAGATTTATAAAGAGCTTACCGGTGAAGAATCCGTGCACTTGGCAAGATGGAGTGAATTGCGAGAGCATCGCGCAAGTATTTTAGAAGAGATGGCAGCTGTGCGTTCGTTAGTGGAGATTGGTTTAAGTTTACGCAAGGAACATAATCTAAAAGTTCGGCAGCCGTTGGGAGAATTACATTATCAACTGGCAAACCCAGAAGCGACTTTAGATGAATCTTTAGAAAATATTTTGGCCGAAGAATTGAATGTGAAGAAGGTGGTAAACACCGAAGTTATCGCTCGCGCTAACTGGGTTAGCAAATCCGATGGTGGTGCAACCGTGGCGCTTGATACCGAGCTAACCCCAGAACTGAAAAATGAGGGCTTGGCCCGCGATTTGGAGCGCGCGATTCAAGACTTGCGCAAGAAAAGTGGCCTAAAAGTTGGACAAATTGTTGATGTGTATTACACCACCAAAGACGAGAACTTAGGCGAAGTTTTGGTTTCGATGGTAGATCGCAAAAAAACTTTCACTAATCAAGTGAAAACCAGCTTAGAAGTGGAAGCCGACTACGAAACCCAAGCTACAATTAATGGGCAAGCAATTTGGCTGGGGATGGTGTTATTATAGACCGCTTAAAAAATCAGACATAAAGTGGTATAATGCAGTTAAGATAATTAAGCAAATAATATGGAAACAGATACTAAGCTAAATAAAGTAATTTTATTACAGGTCGCAACTTTGGCGGTTGTGCTAATAGCAGTGATAAGTAATTTTTTGGGTCTTAGCGCTTTGCGCAGTGACGCCAGTATGCGCGATGCTCGAATGAAGCAAGAGGCATATAATCCAAAATGGGAAAAATTGGATATGGGTTGGGCAGATTGTTTCAATGCCCAGTATAGCGGCCCAGACGTAGCGCAATGCATGAGAGACTTCGGCATTAATGTCCCAGGGTTTTAATTTAATATGGACGCACTCTCTGGATTAAAATATGCGTTAGTGTTAGTGCTTATAACTAGTGCAATTTTGCTAGGTTGGACCACATATTTGGAGCGCAAAACTAATCGGCAGATTGAAGCATTTTCTGGTGCAATCACTCAAGTGCAGAATGAGCAGCAGGCTCGCGAGGTGGTTAGAAATTTTTTAACAGACACTCAAAAGTTAGAAGCAGCTCTTTCGGCTTCGGCTGATAGCCAGCCTTGTGGTTGGCTGTGCGACTAAATATAAAAAGCTTTCACTAATAAAGTGAAGGCTTTTTTGATATAATTTAAACATGCTCGCACAAGATTTAATGACCAAAAAAGTAATTACAGTAACCCCCGAGACTTTAGTTAGTGAGGTGGCTGATTTGTTGCATAAATATCATTTTTCTGGATTACCAGTGGTTAATGAAGAAGGTCGGGTGTTAGGAACAATTTCTGAGCGCGATTTTATATCATCAGACTCAAACTTATATTTACCCACTTACATTAAAATGCTTTCGCATGTGGATTATGTGCAAGGCTCTAACAAAAAATTACCTCACGTGGTAGAACAGATAGTAAATGCTAAAGCAAAAGATATTATGAATCAGAGCATTCCGTTTGCCAGACCTCAAACCACCATTGAGGAAATTGCTAGAATGTTTGCCGAACAGCGCGTAAATCCAGTCCCAGTGACAGATAGCACAAATAAGTTACTTGGCGTGATTTCACGAAGTGATTTAATTAAATTTTTCTCGCCAAGTATGGTGCGCTCGTCATATATTCCTCAGCAAGAAGTAATCCCGAAGCCACGGATGATTGATTCGCAAGTTTCTTATACGCAAAGTCATTTTGCTGCGAATTTTGCTTATGTAGCTAAGGCCCGAGCAAATATTTGGCTAACCGCTACCGTAGTATTATTTTTAGTCGGCTTCATCGCTGGGATTATTTATGTAGCAGATCCAAACATCCTTCGCAATCGGCCAACAGTACAGTATCTTCCTCTCCAACAGTAACAAGTATGGCTCACGAAATTACCCGACAAGGGTTTATAATTAAATTTCAAGATCTTGGTGAGGCAGATTTGCTCCTCACTTTTTTTTCAATGGAAGAAGGCAAGACGCGGTTGGTAGTAAAATCTGCCAAGAAGTTAACTAGTCGCTTGGCTGGCCGTCTTCAGCCAGTAGCAGAGCTGAAGGTCTCGCTGGCAGGCAATGGCAGTTTACCAAAATTAATTGGCGTTGAAGTGGTGCAAAGCTATGCGCTAATAATGGAGAATGAAGATGGTTTGGCTGCAATCGCCGGATTGCAGGAGTTTACCAACCGCACCCTGCCAGATGCTCAACCGAATCAGAAATTGTATGAAGCCTATCTGGCTGCACTACAAGAGCTAATGAAGCAACCAGCTGAAGCGAGTTGTGTCCTTGCTCGTTATTACGCGCGCGGCTTACAGGCGTTAGGATTGGCACCGGGAATGGTAGAAGGCTTAGTAACCAACCAGTCCAAACTATATTTAAGTCATCAGGATGGACGTTTTGCCTTGAAAGCTTCTAGTGCAGACGATGCCCCTTTGTCGGCCGAATTATACCATTTATATTTACAGCTCTTAAACGATGAGCCGCTGCGTCGAAAAACCTCTACCGAGCTGGAAACCCAATTATTACAGCTTTTAGTAGGTTTTGCTGCTTATCAATTGGAGAGGCCACTGCGCGCGCCAGAATATTTTTTTCGGAAATAGCCATGATATAATAAAGCAAAGCAAGTCAATTCGAAACAAAAATTATGGAAGATTTTCGACCACAAGCTGTGAAGGGACCAGATAGTACTGGGCCAATTCCGCAGCAAGTTATAACACCCAATGGCCCACTAGCGCCAGAACCGCCTTCTGGTAGCGGCAAATTTAAGGATTTTTTGGCTAATAATAAATGGTATGTGCTAGCCATAGTTTTGGGAGTTTTAATTATCGGTATTTTGGCCACCTTAGCATTTTGGCCACGCAATACACAACGCACCGCCGAAGCCAAAGTTCAGCTAAGCATTCAAGCACCACAGACCACTCAAGCTGGGGGAGAGGTTATCTATCACATAAATATTCTTAATGAAGACTCAGCTCGATTAATAGACGTAAATTTGGAATTGATTTATGACGAGGGAATGAGTTATGTGTCTAGTGCGCCTCGTGCGGAAAATATCTCTGGAACAAATTATAAAGTGCCAGATTTAGCGACTGGCCAGAATGCTATAGTAATCGTTAAAGTATTGGCTCAAGGCAATGTGAATGACAACAAACGGCTCGTAGCACGTTTGCGTTATAAATTTGATAACTTTAGCTCTGGCTTTACTGCCGAGACTAACCATACTACCCGATTGGTGGCAGCAAATGTGTTATTAGATATTTCTGGTAAAAATCGCGTTAATAGTGGCGAGGAAGTAACTTACGAGCTATCTTATCGCAACACTTCAAATCGTAGCATCGAAAATGGCCGGATACAGATTACCTATCCTGAAGGGTTTGAGTTTACTTCTAGTAACCCCTCCCCATCACTTGGAGATAATATTTGGAACTTAAGCACTTTGGCTTCGAACCAGTCTGGTCGGATAAGTTTTGTTGGGACAATGCGCTCATCGCGGGTTGGACAGGCGTATGTAATTACTGCAGAATTTTTAGTACCAGATGAAACAGGTAATTTCTTTACTCAATCGAGCACAAACTATAATATCGAGATTGCTTCTCAACCTTTGGGGATTGTAACCAGAGTAACATCTGGCGCGCAAGCTGGCGGCATTGTTCGACCAGGGAGTACCTTAAATATTGAAGTTAGTTTTCAGAACAATACCCAAGTCGTACATACTGGCCTACAAGCTTTGGTAGAGATTGCATCGCCAAGTATTGTAACTGGGTCGATTCGTCCGGAAAATGGATTTGTGCAAGATCAGACCATCACTTGGAATGCGTCTTCTTCGTCGCTTCTCGAACAGTTAACTGCTGGCGCCAGCGGTGCAGTGCGTTTCCAGATTACTGTGGCGAACCCCGCTACGACCGCGGATAACAAAAGTTTATCGGTGATTCTAAAGCCTAGGATTAAGTCTAATCAAAATGAACAATTTATTATTGGCCCAGAGTTAGTTCTCAAAATTTCTAGTCCAATGTCATTATCGAGCGATGTTAGACATGCTGGCGGGGAATTACCGCCTAAGGTTGGTCAAGAGAGCGCCTTCACTGTAAGGCTATCGCTAAAGAATAATTCTAACGATTATCGCAATGGTGTACTAAGTGGGTTTGTGCCAATCGGTGTGAACTTTGATATGAATTCTGTTACAGCCAGCGAGCGTAACTTAGTAAAATTTGATACTTCCACTGGTCGATTAACTTGGGAGTTTGGTCAGTTAGTGGCACATACTGGCGTGTTGCGACCAGAACGCGTGTTAGAATTTACGGTGCGAACCACGCCTTCTAGTTCTCAAGTTAACCAAGCGATTAATTTGTTCCGCAATGTTGAAGTAAACGCCACAGATGATTTCACTCTAGAAAGCGTGAAGGCTGATACGCAAGATGTGAGCACTTCGCAATTGCCGACCGGGAATACTAATGGCCGCGTGGTACAGTAGTTACGATAATTTTCAAGGTTTGTTATTTGTTTAGAACAGAACTAATCGATTCCAAGTAGAAGTTGAGTTATAAAAACTCCTAACAGAAATATCAAAAAACCGCCCAATAATTTTGGGCGGTTTTGTTGCGATTATTTTGGATGGATTACCCCGAGGATACGCTTATCGCTCATGTCGAGCGTGCGAACAGTTTTCACATACAAGCCTTTGTAGTTCCATTCGCTGAAAGTAACTTGCGAACCCGAAACGCTTTCGATGTAGGCAACGTGTCCATAGCGATTGTTTTCGCTGGTGACGAGAATCGCGCCAGGTACAGGGTTGCGGTTTACAGTGGCGCCATGAGCTTTTGAGTTGGCAATCCATCGGTTGGCATTACCACCCCAAGTGATACCAGGAACTTTACGCGCTACATAGTCGGTGCAGTAGCCTGGGGCAAATTTGTGGTTGCCAGCGATAGAGGTGGCTCGTGGAATGGCTGGAGTCACGCGTTTTGGAGTCGGAGCAGGTACTTTTGGTTGTGGTACAGTGCCACCAGGGACAATTAGGTAGCCATCGATGTCTACCATATCTTCAGCGTCTGCTAGGCCGTTGTAAGAAACAATTTTATTAATGTCAGCCGAGTATTTATTAGCTACGTCGGTTAAGGTAAGGTTTGGGTTTGTCACCTGAATTACCAGACCATCAACTGGTGGAATTACCAGATGCCAGCCAGCCAACAAGGCATTATTCGGCAAGCTGTTAGTTTGGCGGATAGTTTGGGTAGAAATTCCGAACTGTTCGGCAACTGTATAAACAGTATCAAATGGCTTGGTTTCGTAGATAATTACTTGACGTGCTACTAAACTCTTAATACTGTCTGGGTTTGGTTTGGTAATGCCAGTGTCGTCGATTTGTACTTCTGCAGAGATATTCTCTAATTCGGTGGAATCTCCTAAGACTTTACCAGTTTCGTTGTAATCATTAGCACTCGCTTGTGAAAAGATGCTAGAATTGGCGATTTTTGTGCTAACAATATTTTGTCTGTCTGCTAACTGAGGGTTAAGGTTGGTATGGTTGCGGAGTAGTTGACTGGCTAAACTGTTGTCACGGTGAGTGTAATCAGCCGAGAGAGGATTGAACAGCACAACGTTAAGTCCAGCGGCGGCTAAAACAATGGCACCAACTAAGATTTCACTAGAAAAACTGACGCTATAATCCCAGCCGCTTAATTTTTGATTAAGCTGTACTGCTGGGTGATGATCGGTGTAACGTTTAGACAAGCTCGGGTAGTGAGCTTTTAAACTATGCAGAAGTTTTTTAAAGAGGTATTGGCTAATAAACCAATATCTCTTCATTTTTTTGAGTAAATATTGAGTTAAATGCGAAGCGGGTATAGCAGCGCTTTCTGTATATCAATCTAGCGAAGGCAAGGATGGTGCGCAGATTAATATAGATTTAGGCAACCGTTTTTTTGATCAGTTTCAGTAGCAGTTAGATACTACTAACTTCCCTCCAGAAACCACCAAAAATTCGGGTTAATTTTATAAAAAATAGATGAATTTACTAAAGTTTGCTCTAAAATCGACTGCTTTAGAGCGATTACTATGGAAGTCTAACAGGGGATGAGTTTGAATACAAGAACAGTTGGGGATTAGTGTCGAATAGGCCAGATTTTAAGCCAATTTTTTTCCACAATCCGCATAAATATGAGGAAAATAAGTAAAAAATAACAACATATTTTCCTGGGTTTAGCAATGGTATAATGAAGCTAGTATGAATCTTGCTCAACTCAATCAAGCTCAACAGAATGCCGTCACCGCCCCGCTTGGGCCGGTTTTAGTTTTGGCTGGTGCGGGTAGTGGTAAAACCCGCGTTCTAACTTACCGACTTGCGTATATTATAGAGCAAGGCTGGTTCGCCCCAGACCAAATTTTGGCAGTTACCTTTACCAATAAAGCTGCCAAAGAGATGCAGAGTCGAATCAACACTTTGTTGGCTGGCTCTACTCATCGCAAGTTGGCAAATCAGCCAACTTTGGGTACTTTCCATTCGATTGGGGTTCGCATCTTACGGAAACACATCGCCAGGCTTGGATATAGTGCAGGGTTTGTGATTTTGGATAGCGACGATCAGCTTAAAGTTATTAAGGATATTTTAAAAGATTTAGGCATTCCAAAGCAGTATGGTCCAACTTTGTTTCGAGCCTATATTTCTTCGGCGAAAAATTTATTACAAACTCCAGCTCAGATGGACTTGGGTTTGGATGGTCCGTTGCGAGATTTAGCAGCGCAAGTTTACACAAAGTATCAAGATTTTTTGTTTGGACAGAACAATGTCGACTTCGATGATTTGCTTATGCTTCCAATAATCATTTTTCAAACCTTCCCCGAAGTTAGACGCCAGTTTCAGCAGAAATGGCGGTACTTGTTAGTTGATGAATATCAGGATACAAATCAAGCGCAGTACGAGTTTTTGCACTTACTTGCTACGGAAGGAAACATTTTTGTGGTTGGTGATGATGCTCAAAGCATTTATGGGTTCCGTGGTAGCAATATTGCCAATATTTTGAACTTCGAAAAAGATTTTCCTAATGCACAAGTGATTAAACTAGAACAGAATTACCGCTCTACGAAGAACATCTTAGCTGCAGCACAAAAAGTTATTGAGTTAAATAAGGATCAGAAACCAAAAACCCTTTGGACAGACAACGATGACGGCGACAAAGTAGTAATTAAAGAAGTTTACGACGGACATGCTGAAGCAGTCTTTGTGGCGCGCAAAATCGTGGCTTTGGCTACTGGCGAGACCGAAGAGTTAGAGTACGATGCAGATATCGAGCAATCGGAACAACCGCAAAACTTTTCTATATTAGATACTTTTCTTGCTAAGCAGAAGCACCGATCTACCACGCGATTAGGGGGAGATATTCCGCAATTACCCAAAGAGCATGGCCCTTTAACCGAATTTGCCGTACTGTATCGCACGCACGCACAGAGTCGGCAGATAGAAGAAGTTTTTATTTCGGCTGGTATTCCGTATCATATTGTCGGTGGCGTAAAATTTTATGAGCGCAAGGAAATCAAAGATGTGTTGGCTTATTTACGATTGCTAGTAAATCCGCAAGACACAATATCATTAGCCCGAGCAATTAATTTACCTCCTCGCGGGATTGGTGAAAAATCATTCGAAACCATTCGGCAATTC
>DAOLDG010000026.1:0-8367 GCA_035327465.1 Candidatus Doudnaibacteriota bacterium | reverse complement strand
CATGAACTGGAAAGGCCCGATCTTTACCGACTCCGGCGGTTTTCAAGTTTACTCACTCGCCAAGATGCGTAAAGTGATGGAAGCCGGCGTGTTGTTTCAATTTGATATGGACGGCAAGCAAGAAATTTTGTCGCCGGAGAAGTCGATTCAAATTCAAGCCAATCTTGGCAGCGACATTTGTTTAATCTTAGATGATTTTCCGGGGTTTCCATTTGAATACGAACGTAGCAAGGAATCAATCGAACTCACCGCACGCTGGGCTGAACGTGCTGTGAAAGAGCATAAGCGAATCGTCGAAGATGGCGATCCGGTTAATCCCGATCAGAAATTATGGGGGATTGTGCAAGGCGCTAACTTTGAAGATTTGCGAAAGCTTTCGGCCGAAAGTATGGTGGCGCTAGGATTTGAGGGTTTCGCTATCGGCGGCGTGGCCGTGGGCGAGCCACACGAAGAAATGATGCGCGCTGTTCGATACACAATTCCACATCTACCCGAAACCGCACCAAAGCATTTACTCGGCGTGGGTACGCCTTTCGATATCGTTCAGGCGGTGGGCGAGGGTTGCGATACTTTCGATTGCGTTATTCCAACTCGCGAAGCCCGTCACGGCCGTCTATATATTGCGGCGAAAGACGAGGATGGTAATGAAGGTTACGAAACAATCGATGTTCGTTTAGAAAAATATAAAGAAGATTTCACACCCATCGATAACACTTGTAATTGCTACGCGTGTTTAAACCATACGCGCGCTTATGTGCGTCACTTGCTAGCCTCGGAAGAAATGCTAGGGATTCGCTTAGCGACAATGCACAACCTTCGCTTCTATCTCAACCTCATGGACAAAATTCGCACTGCAATCGCGCACGACTACTTTGATGACATGCGAAAAAATTACCGTGACTTTACAGTTGGCCGAGCGTAGTATGTTATACTAAAAGAAAGTCGGAGGATGAAGCATGAATTCTAATGATCGTGATGATTACTCAAAACGTTGGTTAATTTTACTGTTCGCTTGCTTAGCTATATTCTTGTATTCTGATTGTCAGTTCGTGCCGAAGGGTAAGACACCGGATCCACAAGGATGGTTCCTGCTCCGCTAGTCAGATTTGATTGGCGGTTTTATTTCTTTCAAAATTTTCTTTTGCTTAACTAAGCCAGCTTTATTTTTTCTTGATTAGGACTTTATCTAGCTCTTGCTATGCTGGGTAAAATCATTAAAATAAAGTCAGGAGTAATATATGAACGCAGACATCAAAGCTGAATTTCAAAAAATTCATAAACAGTTTACCAGGTTCGATAAGCGTTTGGATGGGTTTGATAAGCGCTTAGATAGTTTTGAGCGCAAGTTCGCCACCAAAGACGACCTGACCGCTCAAACTAAGGAGTTAAAAGAGTTTGCCGAAGATCAGACTGAATTCTTGGCGCAGACTATTGCTAAGACTGTAGCTAATCCGCTTCAGAAGCACTTGGATAATTCATCTGTCCATCAAGGCTTAGTTGTTAGAGTTGATGCCCTTGAGCATGATGTTAGCGTCATCAAAAAGAAGTTAGTGGTAAAATAGCCAAAACCCGATAAGGGTTTTTTGCTTGGTTCGTTCGGGTTTGGTATAATTTGGTTATGTCTAACACGGATTTAATGGATAAAATTGTGTCCCTGGCCAAGCGCCGGGGTTTTGTGTTTCCTGGTTCAGAAATATACGGTGGTCTCGCTAACTCGTGGGATTACGGGCCGCTGGGTGTGGAATTAAAAAATAATATCAAGAGTTTATGGTGGAAGCGGTTTGTGCAGCAGCGCGACGACATGGTCGGGATTGATGCCGCTTTGGTAATGAACCCAAAGGTGTGGGCAGCAAGTGGTCACTTAGCAACTTTCAACGATCCATTGGTGGAATGTAAAAAATGTAACGAGCGGTTTCGCGCCGATAACTTGCCCGAAGACTTAAGGTGCGCCAAAGGTGGCCAGCATGAATTTACAGATGCAAAAAATTTCAACTTGATGCTCAAGACTTTTTTGGGTCCTGCCGAAGAAGAAGCGAACGTTGCTTACTTCCGTCCAGAAACTGCACAAGCGATGTTTGTTCAATTCAAGAACGTACTTACAACCACTCGCAAACAACTTCCGTTTGGGATTGCGCAAACAGGAAAATCTTTTCGAAATGAAATCACTCCAGGTAATTTTGTTTTCAGAACTCGCGAGTTCGAACAAATGGAAGTTGAGTATTTTATTCCACAACCAAAAACTGATGAAGATTGGAATAAGTATTTCGAATTGTGGCGCGTCGAAATGAACAAGTGGCTGAGCGAAGATTTGCAGTTGAGTCAAGATAAAGTCCATGAAGTTGAAATTGAAGCCGCAGACCGCGCACACTATTCTAAGCGTACTATCGATTTTGAATACGACTATCCGTTTGGACGAAAAGAATTGTATGGTTTGGCCTACCGCGGTGATTATGATTTGAAGAGTCATCAGGATGCCAGTGGCGAAAGTTTGGAATACACCGACCCGCATACCAACGAAAAATATTTACCACATGTTATTGAACCTAGTCTAGGTGTGGACAGGAGCTTTCTGGCTGTTCTGCTTGATCATTATCACGAATCTGGCGAAGGCGATAATAAGCGCATCTGGCTATCTTTGCCTGCAAAGCTCGCTCCCTACAAAGTCGCAGTATTCCCGTTGTTAAAAAATAAACCTGAACTTGTAGAAAAAGCGCGCGCGATTTACGATGAACTTCGTAAACATTTTAGCGTGGCTTGGGACGACCGCGGTAACGTTGGAAAACGTTACTTTAGCCAGGATGAAATAGGCACGCCGTACTGCATCACTGTCGACTTCGATTCTTTGGAAGATAACACCGTCACCATCCGCGACCGCGACACAATGGAGCAGGAGAGGATTAATGTCGACGAATTGGTTGCGCGCATTAAAAGTAAATTAGAAGATTAAATGAAATACTACAAACGAGTTTTAAAAAATAAGCTAACAATCATCGAAGTGCCTTCCACCGATGCCGAAAGCGTGGTGGTAGATTTTTTTGTGAAGACCGGTTCGCGTAGCGAGACGCCGAAAGAAAACGGTATCTCGCACTTCTTAGAACACTTTTTGTTTAAGGGTACAAAAAAATATCCAAGTGCGATGTCGATTACCGAATTGGTAGATGGTATCGGCGGGGAGATGAATGCCAACACTGGTAAAGAGCACACGCAGTACTTTATTAAGGCGCATCATAGTCGCCTGGAAATGATTTTTGAAATTCTGACCGACATGATTCAAAATCCTTTGCTCGACAAACCCGAACTCGAACGCGAGAAGGGCGTTATCGTCGAAGAGATTAACATGTATCAAGACAGCCCGCGCGCCGTGGTCGGCAATCTGCTCGAAGAAATCATGTGGCCGCGCCAAGCGCTCGGCCGCGATATTGCCGGTCGCCCGGAAACTGTGACCAAGTTCACGCAGGGTATGTTCCGCAGTTATCTGGAGCGCCACTACCAAACTGGCAATATTATTTTGGGTATCTCCGGTAAGTACGACCGCAAAAAACTCAATCAGCTTATCAAAAAATATTGGGACAAAATACCAGCGAAAAAGCATAACGGCTGGGACAAATCCAAGAACGGGCAGAGCGCGCCGCGCGTGGCTGTAAAATATAAGGACACGCAGCAAGCGCATTTTGATTTGGGCTTCAAGTCTTTTGGTTATGATGATAGGCGCGGCAAAATCGCCACCGTATTGAGTTCGCTACTCGGCGGCGGCATGAGCTCGCGATTGTTTACAGAGATTCGCGAGAAACGAGGACTTGCATATTATGTGCGCGCCGGGCAAAGCGCTTACATCGATACTGGCGTGTTCGATATTTCGGCCGGCGTTCGAGTTTCAAAATTAGAAGAGGCAATCGAAGTTACACTTAGCGAACTCTCGAAGATTGCAGCTGGAGACATCGAAGCGAAAGAATTATCCAAGGCAAAAGAATTCATTAAAGGCAAAACCACTTTATATTTGGAAGATAACCAAGCTCGGCTCGATTGGTATTTAGAGCAGACTGCTTTTAAGAAGAGTGTAAAGAGCCCGGCTGAGGCTTTCCGCGAAATTGATTCAGTAACAGTTGCTCAAGTTTCTAAAGTCGCGCGTGAGTTATTCGATAAAAAGAAATTATCGTTGGCTGTTGTAGGTCCTTATAAGAAAACGATGGAAAAGAAGCTTGAAAAAATAATTTCGAAATGGCAACAGTAAAATAGTTCCCCTCCCTCGTGATCTTCGGCTCTGATGCTTAGACTCGAAGAGGAGGGGTAAGGGGATGGCTAGGCGTGAAGAGTAAGGAAAGGAGAACCAAAACTGTCATTGCGAGGAGACCGCCGAAGGCTGGAGGCGAAGCAATCTCACCATCACCCCGACCAACATTTTCTTCGAAAGTGTTGGTCACTCCTCCTCCTAAAAGGAGGAAGGGAAACTATATTCAATTTTTAATACTCTCCATTCCTCGACTCCATCCTTTGCCTCCGGATCGGAATACCTTCTCCACGAGCTTGCTCGGGCTTTGCCCGAGCATCGCGAGCTATTTATGAGGGTTAGGCGAAATCTTATTATGGCTAAAGCAGTAGCACAATCACAAATTGGTTGCCACGTCTCTATTGCAGGAGGCTTAGTTAACGCGCCTGCTCGCGCCGCGGAATTTGGTTGCGAGACTTTTCAAATCTTTTCTCGCAGCCCGCAAGGTGGAGCTGCTCCAGAGATTACTAAAGAGGTTCAAGTACAGTTTATAGAAGCAATGAAAACCGCGGGCTTCGACACTTTTGTAATCCACGCCCCATACATTTTAAATTTTGGCTCAGCGAAAAAATCTACCTTCCATGGTTCGATTAATTTGGTCCGCACAGATTTGGAACGCGGCTCGCAACTCGGTGCTAAGTATGTAATGTTTCATCCAGGAAGTTTTAAAGACCTTGGTGAAAAAGATGGAATGAAACAAGCACAGCAAGGTTTAAAAAAAGTTTTGGAGGGCTACAAAGGAACAACAAAATTACTTATCGAAATTTCTGCAGGAGCGGGAAGTGTGATCGGAGATACTTTCGAAGAATTGGCCGAATTAATGAAGCCAATAAAAAAGAGTAAGTATTTTGGCGGCATTTGTTTCGATACTCAGCACGCGTTTGGTAGTGGCTATGATTTGCGGGACGAGGCAAGCGTTAAAAAAATGTTCAAACACTTCGATAAAGCAATTGGTTTAGAGTATTTTGCGATGAGCCACGTGAACGATTCTAAGGTAGAACTGGGTGCACACAAAGATCGTCATGAGCACATTGGGGACGGCCATATCGGTAAAAAGGGCTTCGAGGCTTTTCTTGCCGAGTTGGCTAAAAGAAAAATGGAAATTCCCTTGATTCTCGAAACCGAGCATGATAAAGTTGAAGCAGATATTAAATTGCTCAAGGCTTTGCGCAACAAAGTCACGAAATAAAAGAAAGGTCACTATGGGATTTTTAGGAGAAATGTTTGGTGGTGGCAAAG
Source organism: Candidatus Doudnaibacteriota bacterium (assembly GCA_035327465.1). Taxonomy (GTDB): domain Bacteria; phylum Patescibacteriota; class Doudnabacteria; order UBA920; family UBA920; genus UBA920. The sequence continues at coordinate 2,861 of DAOLDG010000026.1, read as the reverse complement.
AAGCTCACCAAGATTGGAAAGCAGAAAGCGGGGAGGGGAATGAAAGCGAAAAGTCTGAATTAACCCAGCAAGCAGAAGCCAAGCTCGCCGAATACAAGTCGGAAAATGGTAGTGATATTACCAAAGAAGCTTCTTCTGATTTGAAACAAATGAAAGCCCAACAGCAAGTACACGAAGAATTGTTAAAAACCTTAGAATAATATGGAAGAAAAACTAGAAAAAATCATTCATTTGATTGAGCAATCGGCTCTCGACCGCACAATCAAAGATATTTTAATTCGCGATTTACAGTCCGAAGGTCTGACAGACTTTTTGCGTGAGCAAATCCGTGTTTATTGTCTTGAAGGAATCAAACAGTTAGATGCGAAAATGGAAGAAGCTAAAGCCACTTTGGAAAATAAACAGTCCTAATCTTAAGCGTAAGCACAAAAAAACGAGTCATCAGACTCGCTTTTTTAATTCAGGCACGTTTGAGCATTTTCATATCCGCTATCACATTCATGCCCCACAGATTATCATCGGAGTTGCCATATTTACCACGGACTGAGATTTGGTCGCCTGGTTTAATTTCGGAAATGCCATACTCCTTTACTTGTGAGTTCTCCATTGCAAACACTAGTGTGCTCTCCTCCACACGGAAATCAATCGATGAGCTGTATTTCGTAACTTCGGTTACCGTGAGCGTTCTCCAAATTGAAGTATCTGTCTCTGACTTTGCTGCCTGTGTCATAATTTCCTCCATATTTAAGATAATTTATACTACGACCTTCCTTGATTAGAGTCAAGTAAAAAAGCTATAATAAAAGAGCTCAGATAGAGCTTTTTTACATATATGAACCAGAAATATTACATCACAACTGCGATAGATTATATTAACGGCAAGCCTCACATTGGCCACTCGTACGAGAAAGTGGCGGCAGATGTGCTTGCTCGTTTTAATCGCGCTCGTGGCAACGAAACTCGCTTTTTAACCGGAACAGATGAGCATGGCGCAAAAATCGAAAAATTTGCAACAGAGTCCGGCGTGCCAATAGAGCAGTTTGCGGCCGAGGCAGCTTCGGGCTTTAAGTTAGCTTGGGATAACTTAAATGTTTCTTACGATAGATTTATTCGCACCACTGATGAGGACCATATTAAAGTCGTAGAAGAACTAATTACTAAAATCAAAGACAACGGCTATTTATACGAAGCTGATTACGAAGGATTATATTGTGTTGGTCATGAAGCCTTCATTACAGAAAAAGATTTAGTCGATGGCTTGTGTCCCGAACATAAGAAAGCTCCAGACACTATCAAAGAAAAAAATTGGTTCTTTAAGGTTTCGGCTTTTACCGATACGATTAAGAATAAAATTGAAAGCAATGAGCTGGTAATTTATCCCGAGCATTCTAAGAAAGAAATTTTGGCAATGCTTGAGGAAGGCTTCACCGATTTAGCGGCCACTCGGCCGAATGTGAAGTGGGGAATTCCTGTGCCATGGGATAAAGAGCAGACTGTGTACGTTTGGGTGGATGCGTTGATAAATTACTACAGCGGCGGTAAAGATTTTTGGCCAGCGGATGTTCATGTGATTGGTCCAGACATCGCCAAGTTCCATTGCATAATTTGGCCAGCATTATTACTCGCGGCCGATTTATCACTTCCAAAATGCGTGGCGATTCATGGCTTCCTAACTTTGAATCACGAAAAAATTTCTAAGAGTACTGGAAATATTATTGATCCTAATGATTGGGTTGCAAAGTATGGCGCAGACGCCGTGCGTTATTTCTTGCTTCGCGAGGTGCCGTTCGATACTCATGGCGATGTGAGCGAAGAAAAATTGCTCGCTCGGTACGACGGTGATTTGGCCAATGGGTTGGGGAACTTAGTTAGCCGAGTGACAACTCTGGTGGAAAAGAACTTAGATGGAGTTATTCCAGATGGAATCGAGCCGACCGCCGTAGCACTTAATGAGCAAGATATAGACAAGCTCATTGAAGAATATAAATTCCATGAAGCTTTAGCCAAAATTTGGGAGTGGGTCGCAGAGGGGAACAAAATTGTGGATGAGAATAAACTCTGGGAACTTGCGAAAACAGATTTAGATAAGTTTGCGAGCGTTAGCAAAGAAGTGTTGTTAATCTTAGAAATTACTGCCAAGCATCTGCAGCCGTTCATTCCTGAAACCGCACAAAAAATATTAGACATAGTAACTGCCAAAAAAATCACTAAAGCGGAGCCGCTGTTCCCAAGAATTGAAGCATGAAATACATCGACACTCACACTCATGTAAATATTCGCGCGTTTAAGGACGATGCCGAAGAAGTAATCAAGCGCGCGCATGACGCTGGTGTTGCGGTGGTTAATATTGGCACGCAAATCGATACCAGTAGGGAAGCGGTGGCGATGCTGGACCGATTTCCCCAAGATGTGTATGCAGTTGTGGGTTTGCATCCGTCGCACACTTATTCCCATGATTATGTAGATGAAGACGAGGTTGTTTCCAAAACTCAAGAAGAAAAGTTTGATGCTAAGTTGTATCGGGAATTGGCAAACAACCCACGCGTTGTTGGTATCGGCGAGTGCGGCTTGGATTATTATCGTTTACCTGATGATCGTGATCACGCCGAGATTAAGCAACTGCAACGCACGGCTTTCGACGAGCAGATTAAACTTTCGCTCGAGCTCGATAAAGCCCTGTGTATTCACTGCAGACCATCAGACGGCACTCTTGATGCTTATATGGATTTGCTGGAGATTGTGAAAGAGGTGAAAGCTCAGAACCCTCAACTGCGGTTCGAAGTCCATTGTTACACAGGCGACGCGGTTACTGCCTTGAAATTTGTTGAGCTAGGCGGCTACATTGGACTCAATGGCATTGT
>DAOLDG010000025.1:0-8412 GCA_035327465.1 Candidatus Doudnaibacteriota bacterium | reverse complement strand
GCGGCCGCACTATTGTCCGTACTTACGACAACCGCGGCCAGTTAATGATAGACTTCTTTGCCTATGGTGATGTGTTGCGTAGTGGAGTAGATGTGGCGGCGGCCGATTTCGACGGCGACGGTATCGACGAGATAGTTACCGCGCCTGGGCCGGGCGGCGGTCCGCACATTAAAGTTTTTAAAGCGAACGGCAGTTTAGTTTCCGAATTTATGGCGTACAATGCCGGGTTTCGCGGCGGAGTGCGGGTTGCTGCCGCCGATATTGACGGCGACGGCATCGCCGAGATTATCACTGCCCCTTGGAGCACCGGCGGACCTCATGTTAAAGTATTCGATAGTAAAGGCAATTTGAAGACCGAACTGATGGCATACAGCGCCGGCTTTTTCGGCGGAGTAGATGTAGCGGCTTTCCCTCCGGAAGGCAGTTTTCCTGGCGGGTTTGCTACCGCGCCTGGGCCGGGCGGCGGTCCGCACATTAAAGTTTTTTCCGCAGCCGGACAATTAGCGAGTGAATTTATGGCTTATGCACCCAGCTTTACCGGCGGGGTGCGCATCGATGCCGGCAATCCCATAGTCGGTAATGCTAGTTTCGAGATTGTGACTGGTCCAGCCAGCAACTCTTCGGCTCAAACTAAAATTTTTAAAACCAACGGTGAACTCATCCAAACTTCGTTTACCGGATTCGAACAACTTTGGACCGGCGGCACTTCAGTGGCTATAGTTGGCAGGGAAGTATTCATCGCGTCTTATGGCGGCCGGCAGACTGCTGTGCGCAAAGTGACTTTCTAAGATGTTACCAAACCCTTCCAACCGATCGCCTTGGCTGCATTACACGCCGCGTAATCGGTCTGTTGTTAAACTGAAACAAGACCAACAAGTAAATATCGCTGTAGTTGGTGCGGGCATCGCCGGCATCACTACGGCGTATTTTTTATTAAAACATACCAGCTTGCCGCAAATTGCGCTGGTAGAAGCTGGGCGCGCGGCGCATGGTGCCAGCGGCCATAACGGTGGATTTTTGGCGACTTACTTTGAACGGAGTTTTCGTGGGCTGGCGGCTGAGTTCGGCTTGCAGGCTGCGGCCGAAGCACAGCGCGACTTAGACACAGCTTGGGACTTACTAGATGAAATATTGTTAGATACCCAAATTAGTGTGCCGATATATAAGTTTACTGGGTATAGCGCGATAAAAACTAAAGCACAGGTGTTGGGCTTTTTGGAGGACAACCATCTCAAAGCTGCTGGCGGTTTGAGCATCGAACCTTTGTTGATTGCCGAGTCGGTTTCTTGGCGCGAACAAATTCCTGCGAAGTATGATCCTTACTTTTCGTTCGCGAAGCAGAGCGACATCTTAGATTTACTGCAAAGCAAAGACGATAGTTATATCGCTTTACTCCAAAGCCGCAAGGGCGCATCTAACAGCGCTCTGCTCTGTGAATTATTGGTCGAATGGATGCTGAAAAGATATCCGGAGCGTTTACAATTGTTCGAACAGACTAAAATCGACGAAGTAATTTTGGAGAGCAATCAAGCAAAACTGCGCAGTCAGGATAACCACACCTTGATAGCCGAGAAAGTTATTCTATGCACTAACGGTTTCGAGCACTTTGACATTACCAATCTGGCAGGACAAGAATTGAATCATAAATTTCATTATTTGGTGCGGGGGATTGTTGGGTACATGGCGGGTTACTTGGAGGAGCGGGTCGTGGCGCCGATAGAAATTAGTTATCTGCCGGAGTTGCAGCAAACAGCAAAAGATATTTTTACGGAAGAAGAATATTTTTATCTAACCCGCCGGCCAGTGGAGCATCTCAAGCAGGAGCACACTTTAGTTTGTCTGGGCGGGCCAGAAACATTACTCGAAGACACTGCTCATTATCAGCATGGAGATGTATATCCCAAGTTCGCGCTTAAAAAATTTAATGAGTTTCTAGAAAAAACTTACCAACTCAAAAAACGAGACCATTTAGACTATCAATTTTTATGGCACGGGTTGATGGGATTTACGCCAAATGGGGTGCGGTTGGTCGGCCCCGAGCCGTATAACCCGATATTGTATTATAATTTGGGTTGCAATGGGGTGGGGTTGTTGCCGTCAATTTTTGGTGGGCGCAAAATTGCGCGATTTATCGCAGGTGAAGAACTGCCGCCCTCAATCTTTGATCCAAAAAGATAAAAACTCGCTTTAGCGAGTTTTAATTATGCCGCAGATGCTGGCTATAGTAGTCCATATCGGCATCAGTTTTTTTGTGAGGATTAAACAAGTTATTTGGGTCGAAGATCTGTTTGACTTGCTTGAAGAGCGCGAACACTTCGGGGCCGAACATTTCTGAGAGATAAGGTCCGCGCACTAAACCATCGTTGTGTTCGCCGGTAATTGTTCCATCGTATTTTTTTACTAGCGCAAATACTTCGTTGCTCATTTGGATAATCTGTTCGCGATGCTGTTCGGTGGATAAATCGATGAGGGGGATAATGTGAAAATTGGCATCACCTGCGTGTCCGGCTAGTGTAGAAACGAAGTCTGGGTAGCGTTTGATGATGGCGTTGAGTTCGGGCATAAACTTCGGCAGTTGGTCGGGGTGGACAGTGATGTCTTCGATGAACGGCGCGCTTACTTTGCGCGCGTTGTGCTGTCGCAAGAGGTTATAACTTTCGCGGCGCATGGTCCAGTATTTTTGCAATTCTTCGAAAGTGCGACAGATACGGACTGGCAGATTAAAATGCTCTTTGAGATTTTTGGCGGCAGTTTCGGCCAACACTACAGCTTCCGTTTGGGTAGGGGCGGTGAATTCGGCTAATAGCACCAGTTTAGGCAGACCGCCGCGCAGCCATAACCACATATCCGGCAAAAATTGCCGTAACAGTTTCAAGCGAGAACCTTTCATTCGCTTTATCATCTCCGGCCAATACTTGAGCGCTAAGCGAAAAGTTTGGTCGTCGAAGATTTCGAAACTTTCTGGGACAAGTTCATTAACATGGTTGATAATCTCGCCGAGCAGTTTTAGGTCGTGGAGATAAAAAACAATTAACTGCCGGCCGCGTTCAATTGGCACTAGCCGCCATTTGATATTAGTGATGATGCCTAGCGTGCCCTGCGAGCCAACAAATAATTTCGTGAGGTCAAAAGTTTGGCCATCCCAGACATCCCACAAAAAATAACCAGCGCTGTTTTTGGAAGTGGTGGGTTTGGCTTTTTGGATGAGCCGATAATTAGTTTGAATCAGCTCAAAGATTTTTTTGTATAGCTGGCCTTCAAAATCGGTTTGGTTAAGCTTAGCTTTGAGTTCGGCTTCGCTAAGCGGTTTGATAGTGTATTCATTGCCATCAGCTAACACTACTTTGAGTTGCTCGACATAATTTTTTATCTGTCCATACTTGAAAGTTTTTTCGCCGCCGGCATTATTACCCACCATGCCGCCGACCGCGCACCAAGCTTTCGAAACTGGGTAAGCGGGCATAATCACATTTTTGGCAATAAGCTTAGGTTCTAAGTCGCGAAAGAATACGCCGCTGCCAGTTTCAACGGAAGTAGCGGTGAGATTGGTGATATTATTCAGGTGTTCGACGTTAACAATGATAGACTCGCTGATGCTGCCGCCGGTCATATCGGTGCCGCCGGCGCGCGCCGTGAGCGAAAGTTCGGGGTGCTGCGCTTTTTGTTCGGCGGCGAATTTGACCAAAGCCTTTACATCGGCGCTATCTTGCGGGCTAACCACGGCCGCCGGGCGGATTTCGAAAATACTCGCGTCGCGCGAGAACTTTGTTAAGGTTTCGGAATCGGTTTTAATTTCGCCTTTGAATGTTTGTTTCAGGACAACTAAATCCATAGCTGTATTATAACAGGAAATTGATGATTAAAAAAAATAAAAACAACCCATACACTATCTAAAGTTTATGGGTTGCCACAAATACTCCTAACAGGAGTTATTAATCGATTCGCTTTCGAGTCAGTGAAATTTCTCCTCGCTTTTTTTCGTTGTCATTTTCTGACATAGTTGCAACCCCTACTGGAGCTACCCAACCTTTAGGGTAGACACATCCACCAGAAATGCCCTTTTCTATGTATTCGGCAAAAACTTTTCGAGCTGAAGGCTTGATATGCTGCCTATCATACGAAAGCACTTTAATGTTAGTGATTTTTCCAGATTGCACTCGCTTAACCTGCTCACCTGGATTGCCAGTAACAATAAAATGTTCACCTTCCGAAAATTCATAGACTGGAGTTATGGCCTTTGCCAAGTCTGGAGTTTCATCTGTTGTTAGAATCGCATAGTCTTCTTCTGTACGCCCTTTGATTACAACTTGGGCTGGCACACCATTAACTTGAATGGGATCACCATCTAAAATGGCATGACTGATGATGTGAAGAGCAGTTAGGTAGTAACCAGGTTCTATTTCGCACCCTGAACCAATGTATTTTCCTCCTGTAACAGTGACAATTTTGGATTTGTAGAACTCAACCTCTTCCTTACTAAGCTCTATTAATTGAAGGTGTGGTGAGGAAGTTGAAAAGAAGTGCCCTATTTTAGGATAGAGACCTATTGCAACGACAATCCAAAAAAACGAAGTGATACTAATGGTAGTCAAAGTATCTTTTTTCATGAGCACCTCCTTTGATTTTTGCGCTTTCTTTTATCGTAGCATAAAAACTATTGTGGATAAGCTGTTTGCTGATAAAGTGTTATTCAACCATACTTAAAGAAATTATTAGTTTGGAGGGTTAGGAAAAACTATGGCAAAAAAGCCGAAGAACTTATTAGAGCGATTTACTCAACAACAATTATTAGCTGCATTGCTGATTATTGTTGCAGTAGGTGGTTTGGTTTATTGGCGTTATTATAGTGCTAATCCGCCGAGCGCGTTGTTTTCTAGTGCCAATGAAGAACCCGCTCCTCATTGGCCCCATCCCGATCCTCCATTTAAGTTAAAATTGTTGAATTCATCAGACCCTTCCGTTAAATGGTCTGATCCTCTGAACTTTGCAATTAGCGATTGGTCGCAGGCTAACTCACTGTTTTATGCAGAACAGAGGATTCCGCATACCACCGAATGTGATTTTTACCCTGAAGTTGTACATTTTTGTAGTTGGTCTGAACCAGATGGCTGGATTGCTATTGCTGGATATATATATTGGACTGATTCTGGACATATAAGTACAGGAGCGTATTACCTGAATGATTATTACTTCCACAATTATGACATGCCTCAGAGTAATACTGATGAGGCGAGGAATTTTATTCAGTGCTTACAGCTTGGATGGTTGACTGGTATGCCGTTTAGATATAATGAAAAGCCTGGAACCACCAGCTGTATGCAGGCTGCATGGGGTTGGCCTGAGACTGTGGAACGCCAATCTCCAGATAGAACCGATATTAGAAATTTGAAGCGATTGTATAGTAACCATACACACAAACCAGGATCTTCTTCAATATCTTATAAAGTCCCACAAGCTAATGAGTTTTGGATACAGCGACAATTCGGTGAACTAGTTCGATCCGTGAATGGAGGTCAGTATTTGGTCTATTCGTTAGATTTAGGAGATGGCGCAAGTATGAATACAATTGTATTGACTCAGGTGCCTGGTACTACTAAGCTAAATAATTAAATAGGTAAGTATTAAATAAAAAACCGTCCGTCGTTAATTGCGGAACGGTTTTTTAGTCGTCTTTGCTGGCGATTTGTTGACGCCAGAGGGCGGAGTAGAGTCCGTTTTGTTTGAGTAGTTCGTCGTGCGTGCCTTGCTCGATGAGCGCGCCTTTTTCGAGAACGTAAATTACATCAGCGTGAATTACAGTTGAGAGGCGGTGGGCGATTAAGATGCGAATCAAGTCGGGGTGAGTTTTTTCTACAGCGCGGATAGTTTGGGTGATGGATTCCTCTGTAATAGAGTCCAGACTAGAGGTCGCTTCATCGAAAATTAAAATATCGGGATTGCGCAGTAGGGCGCGGGCGATAGCGAGGCGTTGCTTCTCGCCGCCAGAAAGCTTCAGGCCGCCTTCGCCGATAATGGTATCCAGACCTTGGCCGCCGCGCTCGAGTAATGAGTTGGCACTCGCAGATTGGAGAGCCTGAATACACTCTTCGTCGGTTGCATCTGGTCTCACGAACAGCAAGTTTTCGCGAATGGTTCCAGCGAAGAGCTGGGTCTCTTGTGCCACCAAACCAATGCGGTTGCGCAAAGCCACAAAGTCCATGCGGATATCGGGGGTGTCGTTGTAGAGTATTTGTCCTTTGGTAGCTTTGTATAAACCAACAATCAGCTTAATCGTTGTCGATTTACCAGAACCAGAAGGTCCGACAAAGGCCACGGTTTTGCCGCGGGTGATTTCTAAACTTAAATCGGTAATCGCTTCTTCGTTGCCGGTTTGATAACCAAAAGACACATTATCGAATTTAATACGGTCGATGCGGTCGAGCTTAACGGCATTTTCGGGAATTGGTTCCTTTTCTTTCTCCAACACTTCTTCTAATTTGGTGAGACTGGCTTTAGTTTCTTGATACTTGGTTGCTACATTGCCAAGTTCGGATAAAGGCCCGAAAATGAAGAACGAGTAAAAGAGTAAACTAAAGAAGCCGCCCAAGGTCACATCTCCATTAAATACCAGCCAAAGCAGCAGCAAAATTAGCGCCGAGCGGAAGCCGTTAATTAACGTCCCTTGCAAGAAGCTGTAAGTACGCACGATGCGCACCTTCTTTAATTCTAATTGCAGAATTTTGTCGTTGGTGGCATTGAGTCGGTCGATTTCTTGTCCTTCTAATCCGAGAGACTTTACTAATTCCACGTTGCGCAAAGTTTCGGTAGTGCTGCCGGCGAGCGCCTGGGTTTCGGTGATAATTTCTTTTTGCGCTTCTTTAATTTTGCGGGTGAGGCGGAAGGTGATATAACCCAGCACCGGAATCATAATCGTGAGAGCTATGCCAATCTGCCAGTGGACAATGTAAGAATAGATGAGCACGAACACCACGCCGACCAAAGTGAGGAAGGCGATGTTGATGACTTGCTGAATGAGGCGCTGGCTGTCTTTGCGTGCGTCTTGCAATTTGGATAAAAATTCACCACTACGTTGGTCTTCGAATACGGCATAGGGCAGCGAGAACGAGTGAGTGACGCTATCGTTGTATAATTTGGCACCGAGGCGTTGCGTGATTACATTGGTGTAGTAATCTTGAAAAGTTTTCGCGACGCGCGATACCAAAGCCACGCCCATAATTCCGAGTAGCAGCAAAATTACTCCTTGCAGATATTCTTGCGCGGTTAATTCGGCAAAGCGGTTGGCGTAGCGGTCGATAAGGATGCGAAAAATCAGCGGATCTAATAATGAAAAAATCTGGTTAATCGCCGCCAGAATTAAGGTGCCGGCTAACAGACTTTTGTAATTTTTTAAATAAGTCCAGAGGAGGTTCATAGCTATTATTTACTTACCACAATCATTTCTTTTTCGTTGGTGTTTACAGTTTTAGTTTCGTGATAATAATTTCCCGTTGCTTGGTATAAAGTGTCGAAAGTATAGCGATAATTTTCGCCGCGGCGCGTGCCTGGGTCATTAGTAATGAACTGACTACGTGTCCAGCCGGTGATCACTAGCATGTGATACGGCGGACCTGGCGCGCGGAAGTTGGGGTTGCCTAAGAGTTGGCCTTGCGCCGGCAGGATTACTAACTTGTCTGCGGCTAAAGCTTGCTTAATATTTTGTTCTGTCATGGCCGCGATTTCGGTGTTGAGGCCATATACTTCGCGGGCCATGCGCGCGGTTTCTGGTGTAGTGATGCTCAAGTAGTAGCCGTAGTTATCTTGCTGCCACTTGGTGAGTTTGTCGATTTCGCGTTCTACGAGTTCTGGTGGCAGGGAAGTGATGCTGTTAAAATACGCCCACGCCATAATGATACTGGCTTCCTCGCAGGCATCATTATGTAGTTCGTCCCAGTTGGCGGTTGGCGCTTGCGGGGTGAACGGCACAGAAAGGTTTAATGTTTGAGGAATCTTTGATTGGGCAACTTCCTGTTTCTCTTCTGAAAATGTATCTGGTTTGATTGTTCCGGTTGGGACTGGTGTCGTGATATCTAAATTTTCTTTAGCATTATTTTGATAGAAATATAAAATTCCACCAAGAAAGAGCGCGGCCAAAAAGATTGTCCCGATTCTTATTTTGCGTTTCGAATTTTTTGGATGGATTAACATTATATGATGTCTGCTTTTGTTAATTCGACGAACTCACCTGGCTTAATGTCTGGTAATTTCAATTTTCCAATACGCACTCTTTTTAAATTTTTCACACCAAGACCAACAGCGTTGAACATGCGGCGAACTTGGCGTTTTTTCCCTTCATGAACAGTGATATAAACTTTGCCCGAGCGTTGCTTAATTTTTGCAGGGGAGGTTAAGCCAGTGGGAAGCTCGATGCCGTCG
>DAOLDG010000024.1:0-8657 GCA_035327465.1 Candidatus Doudnaibacteriota bacterium | reverse complement strand
CAGTTGTTGGAGTAAAGGTCGCTGCCTTAACTGCTAATGGCTGTACTTTATCTTGCTGGTAAAAGCCCGTATACCAAAAAGCTCCGAGAATTAACCCAGTCACGATTACAACCAATACAATTGGTTGCCACTTCTTCATCGAAGAGTCCATATAGATATTCATTTAATTGTATTTTTGTTTTGGTTTCTATTAGTAATCCAAGCTATTTTTGCTGGATTTTGAAACTTCTATATTTATTATAGCAAAAATTTTGGCATTCGTCAATTATAAATCCCGTCGTGCACGCGAGGTTTATGGTGCCTTGGGCTGAATATGTTTATCAATGATTCGCCTCCGGTGCCAATGCCGGCCATGGAAGAAGAACCAAGCGATTGCGATCAAGATGGCAGTAAGGATTACTAAAATATAAATCGGTAAAATCCATACCACTACTTCGGCTCTGGCTTCTAAACGCTCTTTTCCATAATAAAGGACTGCTTCGGCGCGGTAAGGGCCAAACGCAATACGCGATGGGAACCAATCGGAAATAAAAGTCCGATCGGATTCTGGTAAGACGGTGGAAGCATCGCGGTTTACAAATGGGGTAGCCACCACACGACCAAACATATTTTTAATATACACCTCTCCTCGAGGCTTCACATGAACGCGGCCAGTATTTAAAAACGTGCTAGTAAATTCGATTTTATCATTCCACCAAGAAAATTTCCGATCGGCGCTAAACAATAACTCCCCTTCCGAGCGCGCCTCTCCATAACCCACAATAATAATTGTCCCAACCGATTGCGTAATCCCCACGCCAGATAAAGTTGTGCCATCTGTTAAGCTAAATAAAATTGCGCCGTAGTGTGTACCCTGCTCGGCATTCTCTGGTGGGTTAACCGAATATCTAATGGCTCGGGTTTCCCCTGGAGCCATAAGTACCTGTGAACCATCCTCAATAGTAATCCAGGCGGCGAGCGAAAAAGTTATTTCATTATACTCATCATCGGGAACGAACAATGGCTGGCCGCGGCCGCCTGGCAAAAAATCGCGCGTAGAAATATAAATTAATAACTCTTGTTCGGTGGTGTTCGTGAGTTCTATCACAGATTCAATCTGGCCGCCCTTTTCTACTTCGAGCTCTTCCAAAAAAGGCGAGATACTTATCTCGCGAACTTCTCGGGTTGTGCTTTGCGCAGCAACTGGAAATGGAATAAAGATTCCAATTAAAAATAATATCAGAAATTTTTTCATGACTGTTTAGTAAGTGGCGGTAGCAATATATGTAACCGTACTCTGATAATCGCCAGCTGGTTGCAATGCGCCAACTACTAATTTATAGACAAGATAAGTTAAATCACTGGTCACAGGGCCGGTACTACAAGCAACTTCATAGGGTGTAGTTTCCATCCTTGCGAAAGTATCGTCTGGGGTAAAGCGGCTAGAAGTTCCAGTGCAAAGCGAGCTGTCGGTAGTGTGATAACCAAATCGGCCAGTAGTAACACCTGTGCCAAAAGCTGCTGGCGAGGCGTTCGTACCCGAGACCGTAGCAATAGTATCGCTATTGGCACTGGTTAGATCTTGGTCGTGACGGGCAGTGGCCGAATATCCGCCGCTGGCGTTTGTGGTTACTGTTAAAGTTTGAGCCGCAATATTTGGGTTGCCATCTCCTAACGTAAGCAGGCCAAACCCAATCGAATTAGCCGAACTAGCAACTGTGGTGGTTAAACTCGCATGAGTTGCGCCAGAACCTACTCCACCAATCGCAAAAGTAAGAGTTTGACCAGCAGTACTAGCAGACGCTTCTTGCGAATAACCACTTTCACTATCGGCTGCATTACTGCCAGTGCCATAGCTGGCCTTCACTTTAATTTTGTAAGCAGTATTAGAATTTAACCCGACCACGGTTTCGCCGGTAGCTCCGCCCCAGCCAGAATAATCTTGCCAGTATTCATTTGGGCCAATAGTGCCGTCGACTTGAATAAACTCGGTGGTGGTAAAATCATCATCGCTGATAGCAATGGCATAAGTAGTATCAGACTGCTGACCAGATCCAGTGACAACCACAAAATCTAAAGCATTATACATCGAGCCTGTTGTGTTTACAAAGGTGGGCTGACCAGGAACTCCCGGATAAGCACCAGGTTGAAAACCACTAGGATTTCGAAAGTTCGTAGAACTACTAATCCCAGATTCTACATCCGAAATCGAATCAACCGATCGGTAATTAGTCGAAGAACTACTTTGACCTCCCCCATCAAAGGTAGAGTTCTCTATATTATAAGAAGGGCTACTCATCGTTTGAGCTATTACCACAGATGGAATAGCAAAGAAAACCAGCAGCGAAAAAATAAGTTTTTTATTTCTATCTGTCATATTCCTCTATATATTAGCATAAATTAAATGCAAATCTGGAACAAAACTAAAAGGCCGCATTTTTCGATGCGACCCATTGGTATAATTTCTACTTTAAACCTTTTTGATGAAGCTTAATAATGCGACGCGTATAAGCCCGCATAATAGTTCGGAAAATAATCCAAAGAATTAAGAAGCTGGCAATAACCAAAGTTAGTAACTGCCATGGGATAACAAAGAAACGATACTTATCGGTGGCAGTGTTGTTATTTTCGCCGAAACGGATATCCAAATTGGCTGTGTAATAACCAAAAGCGAAGTTAGAAAATTGATTTTTAGCTTGGGCTAAGAAACCATCGATAGTTTCGCTTGGCGGTAACAAGTTTACATCTTCTTTACCCCCGCCACTAGTAATCCACGCCGATTCAAACCGGCGGATACTACGGGGCAAAACACTACCTTCGGTGCGGTTAGCCGACAAATTTTTGGCGGTGAGACCAACAACATTTTTAATAATAATACTACCTTCGGGCTTCACGCGGTCGGCTCCAGTATTTTGAAAACGATAATAAAACTCTACGGGCAAAGAAGTAAATACGCGCTGGCTATCTTTGGTTGCATACTCTAATATTGTCACTCCTTCGCGCATTTCGCCGTTCACTCGCACAAACAACAATGTGCCTAAGCGAGCGCCAATACTAACTTCATTTGCGCTAGTTGGAGGCGGCGTTGTGCGTACAAAAATTGACGCAAAGTAACCACCTGGTTCGGCGTTACGCGGAATTTGGATAGAGAACGGAATGACAACTTGCTCTCCTGGCGTAGTATTAATGCTTGGCGCAACATTTACCCAAGTCGCCAAGCCTTCTCGAGTGGGCACAAACACAGGATTACCACTTTCGTCTCCAGCTTCAAAATTCTCGACTTGAGTATAATAAATAGTAGCCGTAGAGCCATCGTTGGTAACCTTAAATTCGCTATTAATCATTGTGCCGGGGTCGCCTGCCAATTCTAAACGAGGGGGGCTAATGGTGATGGCTTGCGCCGAAAACATGGGAAATAGCGCAGAAAATAAAAAGATACCACCTGCTCCCAGTAGAGCCAAATGGAATCTTTTTACAAATGAAAATGAGTATTTTAGTGATTTCACCAGAGTTAGCTTACAGTTACTGTGCCTCTATTATACTATAAATTCTCTGGTTTAGAAAGTCGCGGTTGCGGTGTAGGTTAAGGCGGTAGAATAAGCACCGGCTTCTGTGTCGATATCGATATTAGCTAAATATCGAGCGCTGTAAGTGGTAGTGTCGGTAGCTACGGTCGAGCCAGCCACTTGATCAGGAGATGCAATGCCGTCGTAGGCAAAGCCACTAGCTGCGTAAGGAGCAGTCACTGTTCCAGAACCACCGCTAGCTGTAAAACGTACTCCAAACTGTTCGGTACCAGGAGCTGGAGATGTATTACTACCTCCAATTGCAGTAATCGTAAAACTACCGTTAGTTAGAGTTGGTCCAAACACCGTAATGATATATCCTGCAGAAGCATTAGTTGAGGCAGATAAAGTATGAGCTTCTACTTCGGATCCATCACCCGTCCCAGCACCGTTGGCGTACCGACTCGCGCTAAAATCAAGTGCTCCAAAACCAATTGTGTTATCCGAAATGGCAAAAGAAATACTTGGACCTACTGTAGCAGTAATTACTACTTGGTCATCTTCTAGGATATCAATAGCGATAGTACCCGAGTCGGCAAATGTTCCGCCGATTGTTACCGAATGAGCAGTTGCGTGTGCGCCATTAACGATACGGTTAGAGCCAGAACTCTGATGGGTAGCATGTGTACCGATTTGAATCTGTACACAATGGCCTGCAGTAACCGTTCCAGTACCAGAGGTAATTCTAATCACACCACTACTTGGGTTAGAAACACCCCAAGTTGCACCAGAAGGGGTGGCGTCTAAATCGCGATCCGTAAAACCACTACAAGTTGCGGCAGTCGCGAAATCCACATCACCATGAACAATGGCATTAACGCTTGCAGAAGTAAAACCAGCAAAAGTTAAATCTATGGTTTGCCCAGAGCTAACCCCAGTTGGAGTCACAAACACAATGGTATGATTAGTAGCTAGGTTCTCTTCCAACCTGTCGAGAGTGTCCGACATGCTAGTTAACGACGCGGCTTGTATAGTGTCCGCAGACATAAGCACACCGGAAAGAACTAATATGGCAACCATACCTCTTGCCAACCAATTCTTAATTTTCATTTTCATTTTTGTTTCCTGATATCCCCTGCTTTATGCAAGGCATATACTCTTAATTGATTAATCTTATTATAACAGACTTTTAAGCTTTTGTAAAGAAAAAAGATCCTTCGCTCCGCTTAGGATGACTTTTAGGTATCGTCATCCTAAGTCCAAAGAACGAAGGATCTCTTCTTTATATAGGCAGTTCTTGAGTTTTAAGATTTTCCTTAGCAACATCAGGATTAAAGCCTGTTCCAGCTGGAATTAGCTTACCAATAATGACATTTTCCTTTAATCCTTTAAGGTAATCGGTCTTGCCTGTTACCGCAGCTTCTATCAAAACTCGGGTGGTTTCTTGGAAACTAGCAGCTGCTAGGAAACTTTCTGTGGATAATGAAATCTTAGTTATCCCCATCAATAATTGCTCTGCTTCTACCAAGGCACGACTTTCTTTTTCGAGCTGTTCGTTGATTTCTTGCAAGCGAGACTTGTCTATAATATCACCTAATACTAGATCGGTATCACTATTATTAACAACACGCATTTTGCTGAACATCTGACGAACAATTACTTCGATGTGCTTGTCATGAATCTGCTGACCTTGCGAAACATAAATATCCTGAACTTCTTTTACAATGTAACGCTGTGCTTCTTGAGTTCCTTGCAGTTCGAGGATTTTGTTCGGGCTCAAATTACCTTCGGTCAAAGGTTGGCCAGAAGCAACTAAATCGCCATCTTTCACTGTAAGCGTAAAACCAGATGGAATTACATACTCGACCAAATCGTCGCTCTCGTGAACTAACTTTATCGTGCCGTCTTGGACCCGCACCATACCCGAAGTAGGTGCTTTGGTAATCTCTCCTTCTTTGTTGGCAAACAAACTATCATTCGCTACCACTACTGCGCCATCCTTTACCAATACTTCACTGCCAGATGGAATTGGGATTAGGTCACTCTTAGCGTCGGCGCCTTCAATCCGAACCAAGTTTTCTTTGTTCGAAACTTTGGTAATAGAAACTTTACCCGCAATCTCGGCAACCGTGGCCATACCTTTTGGTTCACGCGCCTCGAATAATTCTTCCACCCGAGGCAAACCTTGTGTGATATCGCTTACCGAAGCACTTCCCCCAGTATGGAAAGTTCTCATGGTTAACTGCGTACCAGGTTCGCCAATGGATTGCGCCGCAACAATTCCTACAGCCGCACCAAGCTCGACCATAGTATTAAAGCCCAGATCGAAACCATAACACTGTCGGCAAACACCGCGCACCAATTTACACTTCAACACCGAGCGACACTTCACTTCTTCGATGCCACTATCTTCTGCCCCGATGGTTATAGCTTGCTGCTCATCGATTCCAGTGTTCTTTTTCGCAATAGTGTTGCCAGCTTGGTCTTTCACTTCTTCGGCAGCTACGCGTCCAAACAAACGCCGTTCGAACGATTGGTTCATGGCCACGCTATCGGCACGGTTGATAATATCAAAATCTTTAGTACCACAATCTTCTGCGTTAATTACCACATCTTGCGCCACATCTACCAACCGACGAGTTAAATAACCAGCATCGGCAGTACGAAGCGCGGTATCAGACATACCTTTACGAGAACCGTGAGTCGAAATGAAGTACTCAAGAATATCGATTCCTTCTTTGAACGAACCGCGAACCGGCAACTCAATAGTACGACCACCGGGGTTTACCACCAATCCTTTAAGACCAGACATTTGAGTAATCTGCGAGAATGACCCACGCGCCCCGCTAGACACGAAGTAATTCACACTGGAATGAGGTTGTACGGTTTTCACTACATCTTTAGCAATTTTCTCGCTTGCATCCGCCCAAATTTCTACCACACGACTATAACGCTCTTCTTCGGTCAATAAGCCTTCTAAGTATTGTTCTTGAGTTGCTTGCACTTCTTTATCGGCTTCTCCCAAAAGGTGATACTTTGTGTCTGGCACTAGCAAGTCATCCATTCCCCACGAAATACCCGACTGCTTCATGTATGTAAAGCCGATACGCTTAATTTCATCAATCAACTGTGCGGTGCGATCCAAGCCAAACGCTTGATAAGATTCCCGAACTAATGCTTGAAGAGCTTTTTTATCGAACGCCACATTGCGGTAACCAAATTCTTCGGGCAAAATTCGATTAAAAATCACACGACCAACAGAAGTTTCCACAATCTCGCCACCAGGCAAGCTAACCTTAACCTTCGCTTGAATGTGAACATGACGATTATTGTAAGCCAGCACCGCTTCTTGAGTGTCGCTGAAAATTTTTCCTTCACCCTTTAAACCATCGCGGATTGTGGTGATGTAAAATGAACCAACCACCACATCTTGCGCTGGAGTCATCACTGCATCACCAGAAGCTGGCTTCAGCAAGTTATGAGCCGAAACCATAATTTCGCGCGCCTCTTTTTGCGCAGCTTCGGTAAGGGGCACGTGCACCGCCATTTGGTCACCATCAAAGTCGGCATTAAAGGCCGCGCACACCATAGGGTGAAGCTGAATCGCCTTGCCTTCAATTAGCACCGGTTGAAAAGCTTGAAAACCAAGTCGATGCAAGGTTGGCGCACGGTTAAGCAAAACATAGTGATCTTTAGTTACCTCTTCTAAAATGTCCCAAACTTCGGTCCGACCTTGTTCGATTAAACGGTTAGCGCTACGAACATTGTGCGCGTAATCTCGTGAAATTAATTTCGAAATCACAAATGGCTTAAACAATTCTAAGGCCATGCGTTTCGGCAACCCACATTGATGAAGTTTTAAATTCGGGCCAACTACAATTACGCTACGACCAGAATAATCCACGCGCTTTCCAAGTAGATTTTGACGGAACCGCCCTTGCTTACCCTTAAGCATGTCGGCAAGCGAACGTAATTTGCGTTTTTGCCCAGTTGAAGCAGTTACCTCTTTACCATGGCGCACCGAATTATCGATAAGCGCATCTACAGCTTCTTGGAGCATGCGTTTTTCGTTACGGGTAATTACTTCGGGAGACTTAATCTCTAAAAGTTTCTTCAAACGATTGTTGCGATTAATTACACGGCGATATAAATCGTTCAAATCGGAAGTCGCAAACCGACCGCCATCTAATTGCACCATTGGGCGCAAATCTGGCGGAATTACTGGCAAATGTTTAAGAAGCATCCATTCGGGACGAACACCAGCGCGAACCAAAGACTTAATTAGCTTTAAGCGACGAGTTAGCTTCTTAGCGCTCTGCCCTTCTGCATCTTTAAGTTGAATTTCCAATTCTTGTGCAAGCTCCTCGAGATTTGCTTCTTCGAGCAATCCTTCTAAAGCTTCGGCGCCAATACCGGCTGTAAAAACCTGACCATATTTAAGGGATAAATCACGATACGCCAACTCGGAAATAATCTGCATTTTCTTTATGCTTTTTAGCTCGCTGCGAGCTTGATCGCGGATAGCCTCAAGATTCTGTATTTCATTTGCCCACATATCTTTGATGGAAGTAAGCTCTGCATCGATCTTTGCCCCTTTAACATCCACGTCGCCCTTGATGTCTTGTTCTAATTGAGTTCGCGTCTTTGCTAACAATGTTTCGTATCGTGATTCAATCTCTTTTTTCTTAGCTTTAAATTCGCTTTCAATTTGCTCGAGTGTCGCCATGCGAGCTTCTTCATCTACACTAGTAATGATATAAGCTGCAAAATAAACCAGCCGTTCTAATTCCTGAACACCTAAATCGAGCACTAAGCCAAGACGACTAGGCACGCTTCGCAAAAACCAAATATGGGCTACTGGTACAGCCAAAGTAATATGACCCATACGCTCACGACGAACGCTAGACTTAGTAACTTCTACACCGCACTTATCACAAACGATATTCTTATAGCGAATCCGTTTGTATTTACCACAATAACATTCCCAGTCGCGAATTGGTCCGAAGATTTTTTCATCGAATAAACCTTCTTTTTCTGGTCGCTGGGTACGATAGTTAATTGTCTCGGGTTTGGTGACTTCTCCGTGTGACCAGGATAAAATCGTCTCTGGCGACGCCAGCTTAATTTTAACTCCCTAAATTCTTCAGTTTGAGTGAACATAATTGATTATTA